>CAYJMI010000134.1:0-7100 GCA_964371285.1 uncultured Vicingus sp.
CGGTATAGGTATTTGGTAAAGAATAAAAATGTGAAGGGTTTTGCAGGTTACTTGTAGTACCATCACCAAAATACCATGTCCAACCTGTTGGTGAGCCGGTAGAAAGGTCAGTAAAATAAATGGTATCAGTACACGTTGACGTTGGAGTTCCACTGAAATTACTAACTGGAGGAGATGTATTTAGTAAGATAACAACCCCATAATCTTCTGTTTGACCAAAGTCATTGTTTGTGCAGCCATTTTGTGCAGTTCCAACAACATCCGAAGAGACTCGCATTCGTAGCGGTGTATTTAAAACCGCACCAGTAGGAACCAAATAGTTGATGGTAGGGTTAAATGAATTTGGAGCATCCATCACCAATTCGTTGGTATTGTTAAAAACGCCATCATTGTTAAAATCTATCCAAACCCTAGTATCTTGTGCATTACTAATTCCAGTGGTTATAGTTAGTGGATAAATATTTCCCTCACTAATAGATGTTTGATGTGTACAAGAAAAATCTTTGTATCCTTCACTTGCATCAGCAGAAGGATTAACAATGGTTCCAAAATTTACATTTGTTATACCATATCCACAACAGTAAGAAATGGTTGTTGGAGAACAACTTGCATTGGCAACTTGTCCTGCGGTGTTTACCGTAATGTAGTTGGTATTAGTCTGGTTATCAGAGCCGTTGGTGTTGCTTGCAGTTAAGCTTACGGTATAAGTACCGTCAGCAGTATAGGTATGACAAGGATTTTGTTGAGGAGAAGTATTTCCATCACCAAAATCCCAAAACCAGCCTGTAGGTATATTTGAAGAAAGGTCATTAAAACAAATGTTACCGTTGCAGGTTATCGTATTTGCGGCTGTAAATGCTGCAACCGGTGGATTAGAGTTTTGAGTAATTATAATGGTATAATCTTCAGCTTGTCCAAAATCTAAATCGGTACAAGGTAGAGGTGCAGCACTAAAATCGTAATCGGCGGACACTCTCATCCTTAAAGGTGTGTTTAAAACTGCACCTCCAGGAATAACAACATTTCCTGAAATGTTTAATACTGAAGTAGCTATAAGCACTCTTTCAGTGGTATTACTAAAAACACCATCATTATTATAATCAATCCAAGCCCCATAATTTTGAGTTGATGCAGCAACAGTTTGAATACTAAGTAGGTATGTTTGTCCAGCAAAAACAGTAGTTTGCGAACAGGTAAAATCACTATAACCCTCCACACCATCGCCAGAGGTATTGTTGATGGTATTAAAAGTAACATTGGTAATACCAAAATCACAACAATAAGTTAAAGTAGTAGGTGTACAAGATGCAGCAATAGGAAGTGTAGGAGATAAATTAACGGTTATCATGTTGTTGTTAACCAACGTATCACACCCATAAGCGTTGCAAGTAATTAACCGAACAGTAAATGTCCCTCCAAAAGAATAAGTATGAGTAGGGTTTTGAGATGTCGAAGTATTTCCATCACCAAAATCCCAATTCCAACTGGTAGGGAAACCACTTGAAGAATCGAAAAACGAAACAAAACCTGAACAAGTCATGGTGGGACTGGCTGTAAAATTTGTTGTAGGAGGTACTGCTGCTGCACTCCAGTCCAAAACCATATTGGGTCGTGTTGTAGAAGTTAAAACTCCTGTAGTTGAACTACATGTTCCTGCAGCATCTTGATATTTAAATACTGAACTAGTAAATGAAGTGGTTGAATAATACATTAAGGCATTATTGGTATAAGCTGTATTGTTAAAACAAGTTTCGACCAACAAATTTGATGTTCCATCCCAATAAAAAGGAGTAGAAAAAGTATGGGTATTTAATCCTGTTGTTTCAGTATAAGAGGCTGGACTGTAAACAGTTGTTAAACCAGTTTCAAAAGCTGATACACTTGTTGCTACTGTGTTTTTCATGGCTATTGAAAACCCTTGTAATGCAACTCCATTTATAGTTTGAACTCTAAAAGCCAAACTATTAATATTTCCAGCAGTCATCCCTGCGGCATTAAGCTCGGTTGCTAAAATTAAAAACTGATGTCGTGCACCCCAATACCAATTACCATAAGGGGCAGGGTAGCTTGTGTTAGTATTAGTGGAAACACCTGTGCCAATGGTTATGGTGGTAGCAGTTGACGAAAAAAAAGAAAGTACTGCTGCTAAACAAAAAAGGAAGTATTTTTTTTTCATAAGAAGTATTTTTTAAATAACCACAATTGATATTTGTAAAGACAGCATATTTTGAAGAAAAGTTGCATGCATAAACAATAAAAATAGACTGTAACTGTGTATAATACATGTGCAAATTAGTTTAAATTTTTTATATAAAATATGATATTCCTCTTTTTTTTAATTTATGTTGCATTTATTTTTTTAACGGTATGTTTTTTACCGAAAATGTGCAAAAACTGTCTATTTTTACCTTTCATGTAATTCTATTTTAATTCAAGGAATAAACTATTAATTTTACCCTATGGATATTTTACATGTAAAAAGAGTTTATAAAAATTATGCTTCGCATACTGCTTTGTATAATATTTCTTTACACGTTCCTCAACAAAGTATATTTGGACTACTTGGTCCAAATGGAGCAGGAAAAACGTCGTTGATTCGAATTATTAATCAAATTACAGCACCTGATAAAGGCGAAGTTTTTTTTGAAGGAGAAATCTTATCTCAAAAACACATTAGCCAAATTGGATATTTACCCGAAGAACGTGGTCTGTACAAAAAAATGGGGGTTGGTGAGCAAGCGTTGTATTTAGCTCAACTCAAGGGAATGAATAAAAATGAGGCAAAGCTTAAATTAAAACATTGGTTCGAAAAGTTTGAGATTGAAAGCTGGTGGGACAAAAAAGTGGAAGAATTATCGAAAGGAATGGCCCAAAAAGTCCAATTTATTACCACTGTTTTACACGAGCCTAAATTGCTGATTTTAGATGAACCTTTTAGTGGATTTGACCCTATCAATACCAACTTAATTAAAAAAGAAATTTTAGAATTAAGAGATAAAGGTTCGACCATTATTTTTTCTACACACAACATGGAATCAGTGGAGGAAATTTGCGACCACATTGCCCTTATCAACAAATCTAAAAAGATTTTAGATGGCAAAGTAAATGAGATTAAAAACACCTATCGTTCCAACAGTTACGAGATTATTTTTGAAGGAAACATGATTGCTTTTTCAAATGCTCTATGGACTGGTTTTGAAATTCTTTCCACAACAACAGAGCGAGGTAGAACAACCGTAAAAGTAAAAGGAACTGACGATAGAATGAGCGTGAATTCATTAATTGGTGCATTGATTAAAGACGTAAAAATTATTTCTGTTCATGAAATTACTCCAAGTATGAACGATATTTTTATTCAAAAAGTAAGTGAAATTAACCCTGAAGATATAAGCGAAGGAGGTTCAGATGAATAAAATATCATTAATCATAAAAAGAGAATATTTAACGAGAGTTAAGAAAAAATCGTTTGTAATAATGACCATTTTAGGACCACTTTTAATGGCAGCTTTAATGATTGTTCCTATTTGGTTGAGTACACAAGATCAGGATTTTCAAATCATCGAAGTAATTGATGAAACAGGTTTGTTTATCAACCAATTTGAAAATACCAAAACATTACGTTTCGAGCATCAGTTTGTAAATATTGAAGCAGCAAAAGACTCCTTTTACAACTCGAAATATACTTCTATTCTTCATATTACCGGAATTGGCAAACAATCTACTGCCAAAATGTATTACAAAAAACAGCCCGGATTAAATACGATTTCTAAAATTGAATCGACTATAGAAGATGGTATTCGAAACATTGAACTGAAAGAACAATTTAACATCTCAAAAGAACAATTAGAAAAAATACAACCCAAAGTAACTGTCGAAACCATTTTTAGAAACGTTGATGGTGGCGAAGAAACAAAAAGCTCAACCATTAGTTCTGTGTTAGGTTTTGGTGGAGCTATCATTATTTACATGTTTATTTTCTTGTACGGAGTTCAAGTCATGCGTGGTGTTATCGAGGAAAAAACCAGCAGGATTGTCGAAATCATCATCTCTTCTGTAAAACCATTTCAGTTGATGTTGGGAAAAATTGTGGGTATTGCTTTGGTAGGATTAACTCAGTTTTTATTGTGGATTATTTTAACAGGAATTATTATTTCTATTGCTCAAGTGGCATTACAGCAAAACATTGAAGTAGCCGATACTGCTGCAATTGAGGAAGTAATGAAAGCACAAGGTGCGGGCAATGTTGATGCTACAAATATGGGTAATCAAATACAAGCTGTGATTGATGAAATTCCGATTGTTACGTTGTTAATTTCGTTTTTGTTTTACTTTTTAGGTGGATATTTATTGTATGGAGCATTATTCGCTGCCATTGGTTCTGCTGTTGACAGTGAGGCAGATACACAGCAATTTATGATGCCCATAACTATCCCGCTTATTTTTGCCTTTGTAGTAGCTCAAACGGTGATACAAAACCCCGATGGTTCGTTGGCGTTTTGGTTATCGTTATTTCCGTTAACTTCACCAATTATCATGATGGTTCGAATTCCTTTTGGTGTAGAAACGTGGGAATTATTGTTGTCTATGTTCTTGTTAGTTTTAGGATTTATCGGAACTACATGGGTAGCAGGAAGAATTTACCGAACAGGAATTTTAATGTATGGCAAAAAAATAACATACAAGGAATTGTGGAAATGGCTTTTTTATAAAGGATAAATTAATTTAAAAATTTGAAAATGTGTTAATTTGAAAATTAAATAATTCAACACTTTTACTCATCACTCATCACACAACACTCATCACTTAAGAAATGGCAAACATATTAATCATAGACGACGAGAGACCAATACGTAATACCTTAAAAGAAATTTTAGAGTATGAAAAGTATAAAGTTGATGAAGCTGAAGATGGTCCTTCGGGTCTGGAGAAAATTAAATCGGGCAAATACGATTTAATTATGTGCGACATTAAAATGCCAAAAATGGATGGTTTGGAAGTGTTGGAAAAAAGCATTGATTTTGGCATTGATACACCCATTGTGATGATTTCTGGTCATGGAAATATCGAAACTGCTGTTGAAGCCATCAAAAAAGGTGCTTACGATTTTATTTCTAAACCACTTGATTTAAACCGTTTGTTGGTTACTGTTCGAAATGCCATCGATCGAAAAGAATTGGTTCAGGAAACCAAAAAATTGAAAAGAAAAATTAACGAGAAAATTGGCGGAACACAAATCATTGGCGAATCGGAAGGGATTAAACGTGTAAAAGACATGATTACCAAAGTTGCTCCAAGCGATGCTCGTGTATTGATAACAGGAGCAAACGGAACAGGAAAAGAATTGGTGGCTCGTTGTTTACACGAACAATCGGAACGCTCCAAAGCTCCATTTGTTGAGGTAAACTGTGCTGCCATTCCATCCGAACTCATCGAAAGCGAATTGTTTGGTCACGAAAAAGGGGCATTTACATCAGCCATAAAAGACCGCAAAGGTTGTTTTGAACAAGCCGAAGGAGGCACACTTTTTTTAGATGAAATTGGAGACATGAGTCTTTCGGCACAAGCAAAAGTGTTGCGTGCTTTGCAAGAAAGTAGAATAACCCGTGTGGGTGGCGAAAAAGAAATAAAAGTAAACGTACGAGTGTTGGCAGCAACCAACAAAGATTTATTAAAAGAAATTGCTCAAGGAAATTTCAGAGAAGATTTATACCACCGTATTGGCGTAATTCTTATTCACGTGCCATCGTTAAACGAACGCAAAGACGATGTGCCTATTTTAGCCAACTACTTTTTAGAGCAATTGTGTCAAGACCACGGCATTGCCACCAAAACATTTGATAAAGCTGCTTTAGAAGAATTGAAGAACGTAAACTGGACGGGCAACATTCGAGAGCTTCGCAACATTGTGGAGCGGTTAATTATTTTGTGCGACAAAACCATTACGGCTGCCGATATTAAACTATACGCTAATCCGAAGGGGTAGGGTTTAAAATCATAAAACCTCCATATAGCAAAAATTAGCCGTACCTTTGCCACTTAATACCGAAATGACACAAAAAATTTAAAGTCATTTCTTAATAAATTTATATGTCATTTAATTCATTAGGTTTGTCAGAATCCTTACTAAAAGCTGTCAACAAAAAAGGATACACTCAACCATCACCAATTCAACAAAAAGCAATCCCACTTATTTTAGAACGAAAAGATGTTTTAGCATCAGCTCAAACCGGAACCGGAAAAACGGCTGGATTTGTTTTGCCTATTTTACAAATATTGTCGGAAAGTGCACCGTTGAGCCGACGACCAATTCGTTCATTGGTACTAACTCCAACTAGAGAACTGGCTGCACAGGTTTATGAAAACGTAAAAGAATACAGCGAGTTTGTTGATTTTCGTTCTACCGTAATTTTTGGTGGAGTTAATCAAAAACCACAAGTAAATACCATTCGTAATGGAGTAGATTTATTGGTGGCAACTCCCGGTCGTTTGTTGGATTTACACAATCAAAAATTATTATCCTTAGCCAGTGTCGAAATATTTGTGTTGGACGAAGCCGACCGTATGCTCGATATGGGTTTTTTAAGAGACATTCAACGTATCATTGCTTTGTTGCCGAACAAACGCCAAAACTTAATGTTTTCGGCTACGTTTTCTCACGATATTAAAAAACTAGCCAACACCATTTTAAATCATCCGGTTGCTGTTGAGGCTACTCCCGAAAATATCACTGCTGAAAAAGTCGAACATCGTGTAATACGTGTCGATAAAGGACAAAAAACCGAATTAACCATAAAGTTGATTACCGAAGGCAATTGGAAACAAGTGTTGATTTTTACCCGAACAAAACACGGTGCAAATAAATTGTGCGAAAAGTTGACTAAAAGTGGAGTTTCATCTGCTGCCATTCATGGCAATAAAGCACAAAATGCACGAACTGCTGCGTTAGACGGATTTAAAAAAGGAACGGTGCGAGTTTTAGTAGCTACCGATATTGCTGCTCGTGGTTTAGATATTCCGTTGTTACCACACGTGATAAACTTTGAATTGCCCAATATTTCTGAAGATTATGTACACCGAATTGGGCGTACAGGTAGAGCAGG
>CAYJMI010000135.1:0-6980 GCA_964371285.1 uncultured Vicingus sp.
GAGTTGTTGATAATAATATTATTAATCTTATTATACATCATTCTTTGAGCATCTTTCATGGTTAATCCTGTTCCGGTAACCAAAAGAGCAATTCCAGAATCACCAGTTATCAGCCATTCGTTGTTTATCTTTTTTAAGTGCATTGGATGTACACCTTCTTTCATTTCTTTTTTTATAACTACCACCGCATCTTTCGAGAAAAGATTAAATGTTTTTTTATCCTCATAAGGAAAAGGTGGAACTACTACATAAGCTCCTACCTGAAATCCCATTTTTGTTTTTATTTTAAATTTTTCGCCACTGGCTAATTTGTATAAAAAATTACCAAAGGGTTCAATTATCCCAGCTCGTTGAATTTGTAATTGTGGATAGCCAACTCTTGATGTAAATTCTAACGGGTAAATTCCATTTGAATTTACAATACAGTTGATGTCGATATGTCCAACAAAATTGTCATTTGCCAAAGTTGGTTCAAATTTCTTTAGTGTAGCATCAAATATTGGACTGTCGTTGGTCCAAAACATACTAGTACCCATTTCACCAGTAGAGACACCCAATTCCTTAGGAAAAAGTTTTTTGTGTTCGAAAGTAATATTTATTGGTTTTAAAAATTCTTTACCATTAAAATAAGCTGCAACAGAAATTTCAACACCAGTAACTTTTCGTTGAAGCTGAAAACTTCCCATTTCATCGCCCCAAGATTTTTTATACGCTTTTAGTACACGAATAACATCGGCACCATCATCTTCTTTTCCAACAAACAACAATTGTTTGTAATCTTGGGTTTCTCCGGATGGTTTAATAACGTAGCTATTTGGATTGGCTTCCACATAATCAATTGCATCGTGAAAAGTGGAAAATTCCTTAAAGGGTAACGTTTTAATTTTGTGTCTTTTTAATTCATCTTGTCCAAAACCTCTTTCTAATTCAAGATTATCAGCATATTCTGTACTTCCAACAACCAATTTTCCTGCATTTCGAAGTTCGGTAGCTACTTTACCGTAGCTGGTATAGTCAAAAACGATAACGTCTGCCCATTTCACATGTTTTTGCCAGTCTTTCACTTTGGGAACAAAACCTATCCCAATCTCAGTTGCGGGTTTGTATTCGATAAATAATTTTACCTTATGACCTTCGTTATAAACAGCATTTGCTACGTCGAGGAGGTCTCCCCATTTTGAAACAAAGAGAAATTTTCTGATGGGTTGATTTATTTTTTTCAAAAAAATACTTTTTAGGGTTTATGATTATAATTTAATACGATTTTCGTTTGCAAAAAAAAATCTGGTCAAATGTAAGTTTCAGTTTTTAAATTACAATTGTATTAAACAAAAAAAAGGGTTAAAACCCTTCTTTTTTATTATTATCATTTGATGTGTTATTGTCGGGTTTGTACAATACCGAAAAAATAAACAGCATGACAGCTGCCGAAACAAAAATAATAAGCAAAGTTGTTAATGTTTTGCTAATAATGTGTTCAATATTAATAATGTCCCAAACAGCTAAAATAGCCATAACTGTAAAAAACAAAGCCAATAAGGCTAGCAGCATTGAAATTCCTCGTCTAAACATAATTTAATTTTTAAAGGTTTATCCAAAAGTAACTATTTAATTGGTTATGTTTTATGATTTTAATGTTAAGGAGTGTTAAATTATTTTCTTTTATAAAATGTGGGTTTAGTAAAAAAAAGTAGTTACAAGTAGACTTAAAATAAAAAATCAAACAAAACTCCTCAGTATCACAAATTTGGTTACATTTGCAGCCTTAAATTAATTATACATAATAAACATTTAAAACAATTTTGGCATGTATTTACCATCAGAAAAAAAACAAGAAATTTTTAAAAAATTTGGCGGAGACGCTAAAAACACTGGCTCAACAGAAGGACAGATTGCATTATTTTCCTTTAGAATTAACCATTTAACAGGTCATTTAAAAACCAACAAAAAAGATAAAGGAACTCAAAAAGCCTTATTAGATTTAGTAGGTAAAAGAAGAAGCTTATTGGATTACTACAAAAAGAAAGACATTGTTAAGTATCGTGAATTGATTAAAGAGTTAGGAATTAGAAAATAATTTGAACTTACAACATTAACATTAATATTTAAAAAGGGGAGCTAGCAATTTATTGTACTCCCCTTTTTTTCTATAAAACTGTAAATAATTAAACAAATGAGGTGCAGGGCGTACCTCAATATAAACAAACAATTAAAAATTATGTCACAAATTGGAATTAAAAAATCCTACACGTTAGGTGATGGAAGGTCCATCGAAATTGAAACTGGAAAATTAGCAAAACAAGCTCATGGTTCAGTAGTATTAAAAATGGGTAATACCATGTTGTTAGCCACCGTAGTTTCGGATAAAGAAGCCACTGAGGGTACAGATTTTTTACCTTTAACCGTTGAATACAAAGAAAAATATGCCGCCGCAGGAAGATTTCCAGGTGGTTTCTTAAAAAGAGAAGCACGACCATCTGATAGTGAAATACTTGTTTGTCGATTAATAGATAGAGCATTACGTCCGTTATTTCCAGATAATTATCATGGCAATACATCTGTAGTTGTAAATCTTATCTCTCATGGAGATGACTGTTTACCTGATGCTTTAGCTTGTTTAGCTGCTTCGGCTGCTATTGCGGTATCTGATATTCCGTTTAACGGACCTGCCTCTGAAGTTAGAATAGCAAGAATTAATGGGCAATGGGAAATTAACCCAACCAGAACAGCTCTTGAAAGCTCAGATATAGATATGATTGTTGCTGCTACTATAGATAATATTATGATGGTTGAAGGGGATATGCTAGAAGTATCAGAAGCTGACATGTTAGAAGCCATTAAAATAGCTCATGCTGAAATTAAAAAACAATGTCAATTACAATTAGATTTAGCGGCACTAGTTGAAAAATCTAAAACTAAAAGAGAATATAAACATGAGCCAGAGCCAAACACTGAACTTGAAGCTAAAATTAAAACAGCTATATACGATAAATGTTATGCAGTAGCCAAAGAAGGTAATGCTGACAAAGTATTGAGAGCCAAAAAATTTAAAGCAATAAAAGAAGAAGTAGTTGCTACATTAAGCGAAGAAGAATTAGCTCAATCTTTTCTGTTGAAAAAATATTTCCATGATATAGAAAAAGAAGCAGTTAGAGATTGTGTATTAAAAGAAAGAACACGATTAGACGGAAGAAAATTAAATGAAATTCGCCCTATTTGGAGTGAAGTAAATTATTTGCCAGGAGCACATGGTTCTTCTATTTTTACAAGAGGTGAAACACAATCGTTAACTACAGTTACTTTAGGTAACAAAATGGATGAGCAATTAATTGATGCTGCCACTTCTAAAGGTACTTCTAAGTTTCTTTTACATTACAACTTTCCTTCTTTTTGTACAGGAGAAGCATACCAAAATCGTGGAACTGGTAGAAGAGAAATTGGACACGGTAATTTAGCCATGAGAGCATTAAAACCTATGCTGCCAACAGGAGCTGAAAACCCTTATACCATTAGAATAGTGTCGGAAATTTTAGAATCAAATGGTTCTTCATCTATGGCAACTGTTTGTGCTGGAACATTAGCTTTAATGGATGCCGGTGTACAAATAAAACGACCTGTTTCAGGTATTGCAATGGGATTAATTTCTAAAGGCGATAAATATGCTGTATTATCTGATATATTAGGTGATGAAGATCATTTAGGAGATATGGATTTTAAAGTTACTGGAACAACTGCTGGTATCACTGCTTGTCAAATGGATATTAAAGTAGATGGTTTATCTTACCAGGTGCTTGACGAAGCATTAGCTCAAGCAAGAGATGGAAGATTACACATTTTAGGAGAAATAGCTAAAACAATGTCTGCTCCAAATGCTGACTACAAACCTCATACTCCAAGAATTACTCAAATTACTATTCCTAAAGACATGATTGGTGCTGTTATAGGTCCAGGCGGAAAAATTATTCAAGATATCCAAGCAAAAACTGGTGCAACTATTACTATTGAAGAAGTAGATAATAGAGGTGTTGTTTCTATAATGACTAACGATGGAGAAGCAATGAAAGCTGCTCTTGCTAGAATTAAAGCAATAACAGCTGTACCAGAAGTTGGTGAAATTTACAAAGGGAAAGTAAAATCAATCACCAATTTTGGTGCTTTTGTAGAAATCATTCCTGGTAAAGATGGCTTGCTTCATATTTCTGAAATCAATTGGGACAGAGTAGAAAAAGTGGAAGATGTGTTGAAAGAAGGTCAAGAAATTGAAGTGAAACTAATAGAAGTAGATGCAAAAACAGGTAAATTAAAGTTATCCAGAAAGGTTTTATTAGAAAAACCACAAAAAGAAAACGTATAATTTTATTTTAAATCTTTTTTAATACTTTGAAAAGCTCAGCATTTGCTGGGCTTTTTAATTTTTATTTCATTAAATTTTGTACAAACGTAACCTTATCATCGATGAATCGTAAATTGCCGTAGATTAAATGCTAAAAATATTCTATGAGACAACTAAAAATTTCTAAACAAGTAACCAACAGAGAAACAGTTTCACTTGACAAATATCTACAAGACATATCAAAAGTTGGTTTGATAACCGTAGATGAAGAAATAGATTTAGCAATAAAAATAAGAGGGGGCGATAAAGAAGCTCTAGAAAAATTGACCAAAGCTAATTTACGTTTTGTTGTTTCGGTTGCAAAACAATACCAAAACCAAGGATTAACACTTCCAGACTTAATTAACGAAGGAAATATCGGATTAATAAAAGCCGCTCAACGTTTTGACGAAACAAGAGGTTTTAAGTTTATCTCTTATGCGGTTTGGTGGATTCGACAATCTATAATGCAAGCGGTTGCAGAACAAGCACGAATTGTTCGTCTGCCTTTAAATAAAATAGGTGGTATTTCTAAAATAAATAAAACATTTTCCCACCTTGAACAACTTTATGAAAGAGAACCAACTAGTGATGAAGTTGCTGATTTACTAAACATTACTTCTACAGAAGTAAATGATTCTGTTAAAATATCTGGAAGGCATTTTTCTATGGATGCACCCATGTCGTCTGATGAAGATAGTAACAGTATGTTAGATGTTATGCAGGATGATGAAATTTTGTACAATCCGGATAATCATTTGATGAACGAATCACTTCGTGATGAAATTGAACGTTCACTTTCTACCTTATCGTATAGAGAAGCAGAAGTGGTTCGATTATATTATGGAATCAATTGCATAGCTGCGTTAACATTGGAGGAAATAGGAGAAGAGTTTGAATTAACCAGAGAACGAGTCCGACAAATTAAAGAAAAAGCAATTCGAAGATTAAAACATAGTTCGAGATGTAAGTTATTAATTCCCTATTTAGGACAATAAACTTTTGTTTCAAATCTAGTTTCTACAGGCTGCTCAAAAGCCTTAATTACGCAAGTCTAATTTGAAACATTTTTGAAATAGCATTTTAAAAGTTAAGAAGGCTTAATAAAATAAGAAAACCTCCAGCAGTAGTTGGAGGTTTTTTTATTCTGTAAGTAAATTTTCGATACCACCCAACCTATCAATAATATTATCAAGTTTATCATTAAGATTTTTACTTACTTGATTAATTTTAGTATCAAGGGCGTTTATTTTTTCATTTGAATTATTAAACCCCTTAATCATATCACTTTTAAGATTTTCAATTATTGACTTAGTTCCTCTTATATGTTTTTCGAGGTTGTCAATTGAGTTAAGCATTACTTGGTCTCTATTTTCAGATGATTCCTTAAGTTCATGGAAATTTTGATTAAGGGCATCAACGAGTTCTTTGTTGGTCATTTCTTCTTTAATTTCTATTAGTTCTGCGGTTACTTTCATATAAATAGGGATTAAATTTTGTAATTTTCGAAGTTAAGGAATAAAATGTTTAAGGACATAAAAAAAACCTCCAACTGAAGTGTTAGAGGTTTAATTTTTATAAATAGCCGATTTGACTACCAGTTTTTATCAATCCAGTTTTTTATGTTCTCTTGAGAATGTAAATTATTCGGGCACTGATGAATTAATCTTTCAATTTTTTGCCCGCTTGATACGTTTTTTAGACTCCATTTGACCATCAGTTTCTGAATCATATAAAGAACTTCATATCCTTCCGTTCTATCCAGAAGTGATGAATCAGGTTCACCTTTCAACTTCGGATTATCTCCACCGTCTGCAGACCAACTGTACTTATTTTTCAAATCATTTTTTGTAAAAATACTCATACGCATTTGTTTTGTTCCACTAAGGGTGTTACCTCGGATTCTATGGCAATGCTTCAATTAAACATAATCTATTCTTGTTCATCCATTCAAATAATAAATCGAGAACTCAATCTCTAACATTATGCCAATAAGATATTTAGATAAAAGCGGAGTTGAATAATGACACTTTGTCACTACTAAATAGCATAATTAAGATTTAAAAGGCTTTAAAAATTAAAAGAACCTCCAGCAAAGTGTTGGAGGTTCTTATTATATATCAAATATTATTTAATCTCTTAAAGCTTTCGATTTGATTATTAATGTTGTATAATAACATTTCATAATCAGTACCCCATTCATCTGTAGCTTTTGAACAAATATTATCAAATCTATCAATAGGAACACCATTAGGTTTTAGTTTCTGTAACTCATTATATGCCTTTAATTGGTTTTCAATATAATGCTCCTGCATTTCATAATCATTTGGCCATTCTTTCTTAGATTGTTCAATTATTATTTTATTTGCTTCTTCTAAATGAAGCCAATATTCTATCAATGGCAAACCATTGACTTCTAGGACATCACTTTTATTAATAGTGAGTACATTTTCTTCTCTCTTTTGTTCTTTAAAGTCTGATTTTTTTGAATTTCCAACGAATTTTCTAATATCATTTAAATAAACATCTGTACTTGATAGCTCTATATTCAACTCAGTAGCTATTTCATTAATCATTTGAACTATATCAGTATCTAAGGTTCCATCAA
>CAYJMI010000136.1:0-6957 GCA_964371285.1 uncultured Vicingus sp.
AGGTAGTCATGGTAGTTATGATTACTGGGTGGTTAAACTAACCAGCTTAGGTGATATAACTTGGCAAAAATGTATAGGAGGTATGAGTGAAGATCATTTATCTTCCATTCAACAAACATCGGATGGAGGATATATCCTTGCTGGAGAATCTCAATCAAATGATGGAGATGTATCAGGTATTCACGGAAGTTATGATTATTGGGTGGTTAAACTGACAAGTATGGGCACAATTGAATGGCAGAAATCTCTAGGAGGGATTGGTTATGATTCGGCACAATCCATTAAACAAACATCTGATGATGGGTATATTGTTGCTGGATACTCTGGCTCAACTGATGGAGATGTAACAGGTAATCATGGTGGTTATGATTCTTGGGTGCTAAAATTAACAAGTGCAGGTGTTCTTGAGTGGCAAAAATCTTTAGGAGGAACTGGTAGCGATAATGCAGTCTCTATTCAACAAACATCTAATGGGGGGTATATCGTTGTTGGATATTCTCATCAAATAATGGAGATGTGACAGGTAATCAAGGTTGGATTGATTACTGGGTGGTTAAATTAAATAGTATAGGAACAATTGAATGGCAGAAATGTTTGGGAGGAGCCAATGAAGATTTGGGTACCTCAATCCAACAAACATTAGATGGGGGTTTTATAGTTGTTGGATATTCTTATTCAAATAGTGGAGATGTAACAGGTAACCATGGAAACTACGATATATGGTTGGTTAAATTGTCGGCAGAAGTTGGAATAGATGAAATAGCTGAACAAAAAATATTTAGTGTTTACCCCAACCCAGCTTCCAATCAAATAAATGTAAAAGTAGATGTAAATTTAATAGGTTCAGTTTATACCGTTTATGATAACATGGGTAAAAGGGTATTATCAGGGCAAATTAACGCTGAAAATACGGTAATTGAATTGGGGTTTTTATCGGGAGGACTTTATTTGTTTAGCATTGGAGAAAATATGCAACAAACGTTTAAAGTGATAAAAGAATAGAACAAAATAGTTAAGCCGTCCTAAAATAGCTTGATAGTTTTAGGACGACTCACTAGTAACAGTGTTTTTTATTGTTTAACCAACAATTGAGTATAATTACCTTTGTTAGAAGTTATTTTAACAAAATATACACCTTGAGCAAAATTTGATAAATTAATGTTGTTGATGTAACTGGTGGCTGCTTGGCTAAGCAAAACTTCACCAATAGAGTTAATTATCGTAATATTTGTAGTGTTAAGGTCAAAGTTGTTGTTTAATGCAACAGTTACATAGTTGTTGGTTGGGTTTGGGTAAATACTAGCTTTTAAAGTTTGTTCTTTAATTTCAGCTAAACCAACAGTTCCATTACAGGTTTCTTGAATAGCCAATTGTAAGTTACTAGGGTTGCAATCTAAAATACGGTAAAGGAAAGTGGCTAAACTATCTTTGTTGTCTTGCATAATAGCACTAGAACCATTAAATGGAGGGTGAGCACCACCGGTATATCTATCGAAACTTGCGTGAATTCCTAAATCAATTAATCGTTTATTAATGGAATCGCTGCCGTATAAAAATACAGGAGTAAAACCATTTAAAGGTTGACCATAACCAATTTTAACCGTATTATCTGCTTCAGCATGTGAACCATACCAAGGAACATCATTAGCATCTATCCAACTTAAATCAGCAACACCTCCTGCAAAACCAAAAGTACCGTTTACCAACGAACAATAACCAGGATTTCCACTTGTTCCTTCTAAACCACCAACTTGGGTACTCCATGTTTGCCAATTCGGACTCATGGTGTTGGTAGAATCGAGGTAAGCTAAATTTATTCCTAAAATTCCACCGGCAGAAGTTCCGCCAATAAATATTTGGTCGGGGTTAATTTTATAGGTGTTAGCAGTCGCTGCATCTTGTCTAAAATAACGAATGGCTGCTTTACCATCTTGCATTGCCATAAGCACTACTTTAACAGTTGTTTCTTCAGCAATTAATGAGAAGGCACTTGGTGCTAATCTGTAGTTGATGGAAGCACACACATACCCTTTTTTAGCAAATGAATTACACATATAAACAATATCAGCATCATTTTTTGTTCCTGCCGAAAACGAACCTCCGTGAGCAAAAATAATAACAGGTCTGCTCAAGCTAGTATCTCCTTGCGGTTGATAAATATCCATAGTTAAATTAATAGTTGTACTATTCAAATCTTGATTGCTTCCGTATTGAACAGTACTAACATCAATGGTACTAAAAATATCAGCTTGATATCTTCCATCACATTGAGCGGAAAGTTGAAAAGTTGTGATTATAGCAAAACACAAAGCGTAGATTTTTTTCATAATTAAATTTTTAGGTTGGTAATAAGTTACACAATCTTAGCGAAAAAAAATCATTTTATGTTAAAAATGGCTAGTTATTTTGATGGTGTGAAGTAAATGAATTACCATTTTGATTAAATTTTTAGCTAAAAACAAAAAGAAAGGGCTTCGATTTCGAAGCCCTTTCTTTTTGTTAACCTTTATATCGTTTATTCACTTCATCCCAATTAATTACATTGTAGAAAGCTCCAATGTAATCCGGTCTTCTGTTTTGGTAATTTAAATAATAAGCATGTTCCCAAACATCTAGAGCTAAAATAGGAATCCCCGAACAGCCGGAATTTGGCATTAAAGGATTGTCCTGATTTGGTGTAGAACATATTTCTAATTTACCGCCATTAGAACAAAGCCAAGCCCAACCAGAACCAAATCGAGTTGCAGCAGCTTTAGAAAACTGTTCTTTAAAAGCTTCGAACGAGCCAAAAGCACTGTTAATTGCATCTGCAACAGCACCAGTTGGGTTTCCGCCACCGTTTGGCGACATCATTTTCCAAAACAAGTTGTGGTTGTAAAAACCACCTCCGTTATTTCTTAAAGCCATGTTGTTCATGTCTAGATTTTTAAGAAGTTCTTCGATAGATTTTCCTTCTAATGGAGTATCTGCAATTGCAGCGTTTAGGTTAGTAGTGTATGCAGCATGGTGCTTTCCATGATGTATTTCCATTGTTCTTGCGTCAATGTGTGGTTCTAATGCATCAAATGCATAAGGTAATTTTTCTAATTCAAATGCCATGTTTTTTTGTTTTTAAGTTTATAAATAATCGTCATTGCGAGATACGAAGCAATCTTTTTATTTTAGAGATTACTTCACTCGTTCCTCGTTCGTAATGACGTCTTAATTAGTGTTTCGCTAAATAATCAGCAATTCCATCGTGAGTAGCTTTTAAAGCCTCTTTTCCTTTTACCCAGTTAGCAGGACAAACCTCACCGTTTTCTTCTAAATGTTGTAAAGCATCAACAATTCTTAATGCTTCATCAACACTTCTTCCAAGTGGCAAATCGTTTACCAATTGATGTCTGACTTTTCCGGTTTTGTCAATTAAAAACAACCCACGGTAAGCAACCAATTCACCAGTAGCAATCATTTCACCTTCGTCATTCCAATCAAAATCACCAGCCAACACATCATAATTCATTGAAATGGTTTTGTTGGTATCGGCAACTATTGGGTAAGTTACTCCTTTAATTCCACCGTGATTTTTTTCCATTTGTAACCAACCCCAATGTGATTGTTCGGTGTCTGTTGAAACTGCAATTAATTCAACATTTCTACTTTTAAACTCTTGTAATTTTTCCTGAAAAGCAAACAATTCTGTCGGACAAACAAAAGTGAAATCTTTTGGATAAAAGAATAAAATTACATATTTGCCTTTAAATTGTTCTAACGTAAAGTTATTCACAATTTTACCTCCATCAATTACAGCATTTACTGAAAATTTTGGAGCCATTTTTCCTACTAATACACTCATTTTTTATTAATTTATTTGGTTAAACATTTATTACATTTTCCGATAAGATGAACCTGCGTTTTTTCGATGGTAGCATCTTTTAGTTCATCTATGTTAAGCTGATTAAAATCAAGTGTTATATCTACAATTATCCCACAAATGGTGCATTTAAAATGCCCATGATGTGTAACTATAGCATCGTACCGCACTTCATTGTTTTCTATGGTTACTGTTGAAGTGATACCTTTATCTACAAACAATTTTAGGGTGTTGTAAACGGTGGTTTTTGATAATGTCGGGATTTCAGGAGCTAAAGTTTTATAAATTAAATCAACCGTTGGATGATTCATTTCTTGATACAAATATTCGAATATTTTAATTCGTTGGTACGATGGTTTGATTTCGTTTTCTGTTAAGTAATTAGGGATATTCATTTGTTATAATTATAAAATTGTAATGAGTACAAATTTAGAAATTAAATTGTAGAACTACAAAATTTATTTCACAAAAAATTTCAACAATTTCAATTAACAAAAATTTGTTTAAAAATAATTGGTAACTGCTCTAATTGTTATCGCTTATTAAAGCTACTTTTAAGTTACTTTGTATTTTTAGAAAATTAAATGGAAGTTACGTATTACGGACATGCTTGTTTTGCAGTTAAAGTAGGGAATTACAATCTGCTTTTCGACCCATTTATTACACCAAACGAATTGGCAAAACACATTAAGGTTAATGAGTTGAGTTGTGATTATGTGTTAATTTCACACGGTCACGAAGACCATTTAGCTGACGCAGAAAGCATTTTAAAAAGAACCAATGCAACAATAGTTTCTAATTATGAAATTGCCACTTGGTTTGCTGCAAAAGGAATAAAAAACTATCACCCCATGAATTTTGGAGGGCAATGGAATTTTGATTTTGGAAACGTTAAATTTGTAAAAGCTGAACATTCGAGCGTTTTGCCAGATGGAACTTACGGAGGTAATCCTGGAGGATTTATCGTTAAAACCAAATCAGGTAATTTTTATTATGCAGGTGATACGGCTTTGCATTACGACATGAAACTGATTGGTGAATACGAAAAAATTGGTTTTGCCGTTTTACCCATTGGCGATAATTTTACCATGGGAATTGATGATGCCATTAGAGCATCTGATTTTATAAAATGTGATAAAATTATTGGAGTACATTATGATACCTATCCTTACATAAAAATAAACAAAGAAGAAGCAATAAAACGATTTGCAGCAAAAGGAAAAGAATTAATTTTATTAAATATTGGTGACCATGTGAAAATGTAGCAATGTGTAAATTTCTAAACTTCAAACTCATAAACCCTAAACCACTAACCTTATAAACTTTAAAAATAACTATGGGAAAAATAATAGCAATATCAAACCAAAAAGGTGGCGTAGGAAAAACGACAACAGCTATAAATTTAGCTGCTGCTTTAGGCGTGTTAGAATATAAAGTGTTGTTGGTTGATGCAGATCCTCAAGCAAACTCAACTTCTGGTGTTGGTTTTGACCCTCGCAATATTAAAACAAGCATTTATGAATGTTTAATTAACGAAATAGCTCCAAAAGATGCTATTTTACACACCGATTCGCCAAACCTGGATATTTTACCCGCTCATATTGATTTGGTTGGGGCTGAAATTGAACTGATTAATTTGCCGAATCGCGAAAAAATGATGAGAACTTCATTGGCTCAAATTAAAGATGATTATGATTTTATCATCATTGATTGTTCTCCATCGTTGGGTTTAATTACCATCAATTCTCTAGTAGCTGCCGATTCTGTTATCATTCCTATTCAATGCGAATATTTTGCTTTAGAAGGATTAGGTAAATTATTAAACACCGTTAAAATTGTTCAACAACGTTTAAACCCTGATTTGGATATTGAAGGTTTGTTGTTAACCATGTACGACATTCGTTTACGTTTATCCAACCAAGTGGTTGAAGAGGTTAAAACTCATTTCCAACAATTGATGTTTGACACCATTATTCAACGAAATACCAAATTGGGTGAAGCTCCAAGTCATGGTCAAACCATAATCATGCACGATGTAAGTTCGAAAGGAGCAATAAACTACTTAAATTTGGCAAGAGAAATACTTCAAAAAAATAACATGACTCAAATGTCAACATCTGAAAAGATAATAGTATTAGAAAATGAACCGTTCATTCCTTCTGATATTGACAATGAAGATATGTGATAATAAAGAAAAAGAAAAGAAAACAGATGAGTAAAAAACCAGCTTTAGGAAGAGGATTAGGAGCATTATTACAAAGTGTAGATACAGATATAACGTCGAAATCACCGGAAGACCAAGGAAATATTGTAGGAACAGTTTCTACACTTTTAATTACCAACATTGAGGCAAACCCTTTTCAACCACGTACACAGTTCGAAAAAGAAGCATTGGTTGAATTGTCCGATTCTATTAAAGAATTGGGTATTATTCAACCTATTACCGTTCGTAAATTAGGTTATGATAAATATCAATTGATTTCTGGTGAACGACGATTTAGAGCTTCACAAATTGCTGGTTTAGACAGGATTCCTGCATTTATACGTATTGCCAACGACCAAGAAATGCTTGAAATGGCATTGGTAGAAAATATTCAACGAGAGAATTTAGATGCTTTAGAAGTTGCTTTTAGTTATCAAAAATTGATTGAAGAATGTAATCTTACACAAGAAAAACTAAGTGAAAGAGTTGGAAAAAAACGTTCAACGGTGGCTAATTTTTTACGTTTATTAAAACTTCCTGCCGAAATACAATTGGCTATTCGCACCAAAGACATTACCATGGGTCATGCTCGTGCACTTGTAAATATTACCGACGCCAAACATCAAATCACTTTATTTAGAAAAATAGTAGCCGAAGGATTATCTGTTCGTCAAGTAGAAAGTCTTGCTCAGGGAGTAAAAGTCCCAACAAATGAAAAAGTTGCTCAATTTAACAAAGGCAGAACAAGTAATTTATCGTTTAGTCAATTAAAAATTCAAGAAGAGCTAACATCTTTCTTGAAAACAAAGGTTCAACTTCAATCAAATACCAAAGGAAAAGGTAAAATTGTTATTCCTTTCGATTCTGAAGTTCAATTAGAACGAGTGATAGAATTGTTAGG
>CAYJMI010000137.1:0-6832 GCA_964371285.1 uncultured Vicingus sp.
CTAATATCTGGATTTCCAACACCGTTATTCCAAGCATTTGTACCAGCATTTCCACCACCACCACCTCCAGCGTTGTGAGCATTTGCACCACCCCCTGCATTAGCGGCAGCACCCCTACAAAATGTACCTTGAAAATTAATGTTGTAATAAGCTTGATTCCCCGCTATTCCTTCTCCTTTTTCAGCACCTTCAACACGGCTAGTATTTGCATATCTATCACTACCAGAAATAGATGATGGTGGATTGTATGCAATTCCTCCTCTAAACCCTAATCCTGAAACATCGATACTACCGCCAGCATCAATGGTAGTTATTCCTTCAACTTCAACAGCCAAAATACCACCTGAAACTCCATCCCAAGAAGAAGTTGTTAATATTCCACCAGAATTTATAGTTAAGGTATTGTATCGTGGCACACGTATAATTAATACTGTTCCATTTGCAGTATAATTATTTAACAAAGCACAATCAAAATTTATGGTAGTACCATTTGGCACACTCTCTACTTGAACAAATTCGTAATTACCACAATTGTTATAGTTAGTTATTTCTCCCCAACTAGGAGTTTGCCCCGGATGAGGCATATCAATAATGGATACTCCTTGTAATTGAATAATCATTACTAAATCTCCTGAAGCTAAGTTTCCGGAAAAATTTGTATTCAAATTACTATTTGTTACTGTAATAGAAGTGTCTCCGATAGTTGCATTTGCAGTAAGTAGCGTATAAGCATTTACTACCTCAGGTGCTGTAATTATTTTTGCACCATCTTTTCCTCGTTGAGCGTTAACACTAATTATTGAAAATACTATGGTGATAAGGATTATTATTTTTTTACTCATTACTTTTCTACTGTTTTTAGTTGTATTTGTGAATACTGTGTATTTTATTTATTGTTTTTAGTATAAGTTTAGAACTATATAGACTGATTCTAATTAACGATGGTTGCACAAGTTATAAAATCAATCAATTTTTATGTTGTAAAGAAAATATTTAAAGTTTTGTTAAAAAATTTATAATCGTTTAATTATTGATTTCCTATACCCTTCGCCCAACAACGATTCGTTTTTCATCATTTCAATCAACAGTTGGTTATTTTTATTGTAGGAAAGTAGGCTAAACGCATCTTCAACTGAAAAATCATTATCATTTTGTTCAATTAATTCAAATTCATCACCATTTTTAACTTCTCCTTCTTTAATAATTCTAACATAAAAACCTGAATAAGATGAATTGATGAATTCCTTAATTACGGTTTGATTGTCAAATTTATAACCCAATTTAAAACAAGGCATCCTTGGTTCAGACACTTGAACGATAGCTTTTCCAACTTGGTAAATATTTCCGATTCTAATAATGGTTTCATCAACATGGTCGAGTGTAATATTTTCGCCAAACATACCATATTCAAATTGAAGTTTAGGATAAATTTCTTTCCAAAAAGGGTAGTGGTTGGCACCATAAAAATAACAGGCTTTATCAATTCCTGCATGGTTTTCTCTATCGATTACCACATCACCTTTTACATCGGTTTGACCAAGAAAAATAGAATGCCGCACAGGCTTTTTAAAAACACCTGTTTCTACTGTTTTACCGTTCCAATCGAAAGAAACTTTGTTTCCAATGTTAGTAGAAACAACTTTCATTATAAACTATTTAAGGCTGCTTGATAGTTTGGTTCTTCGGTTATTTCAGCTACCTGTTCGGTATATTTAATCACACCATTTTCGTCAACTACAATTACACATCTAGAGTGTAAACCTTTTAAAGCACCATCAACCAATTCTAAACCGTAATCTTTTCCGAATGTTCCTGTATTAAAATCAGAAAGCATTATTACGTTTTCAATTCCTTCGGCTCCACAAAATCTTTTTTGAGCAAATGGTAAATCTCTTGAAATACAAAGCACTTTTGTGTTTACTAAACCAGCAGCTTCTTTGTTGAAATTACGAACAGATGCTGCACAAATTCCAGTATCGATACTTGGAAAAATGTTTAACACCAATTTTTTGCCTTTAAAATCTGCTAACGTTTTGTTGCTTAAATCTACTGCTGTTAAATTAAAATCTTTTACTCTTGAACCTACTAATGGAAGGTTTCCAATGGTATTTACTGCATTACCCTTTAATGTTACTTTTGTCATTTTATGTTTAGTTAATTTTTTTAGAATACTGATAGCTATCGGGGTTAAAATTAATTATTCTACAAATAAAACCAAACCTTTTAGGTATTCTCCTTCTGGATGAAAAATACTAACAGGATGGTCGGCTGGTTGCGATAAGTGATGTAATACTTTTACATTTCTTCCTACTTCAATGGATGCTGCCATAATGGTGTCGTAAAACGTTTTTCGGTTAATGGCTTGCGAACACGAAAAGGTAAATAAAATACCACCCGATTTAATTTGTTGCAAAGCCATTGCGTTTAAACGCTTGTAACCTTGTATGGCATTGTGTTTTGCTTTCTGACTTTTAGCGTAAGCAGGTGGGTCGAGAATAATAACATCGTAATCTTCTTTGTTTTGTTTTAAAAAGTTAAGTGTGTCGGAAGTAAACGATTGGTGTTTGTCGTTAAATCCGTTTAGTTTTATGTTTTCGTTCACCAAATCAATGGCTTTTTGTGAACTGTCTACCGAATGAACCAAAGTTGCACCAGCTTTTAGAGCGTAAACAGAGAAACCTCCTGAATAACAAAAAGTGTTCAGTATTTTTTTGTTGTTGGAGAAATCGGCTAACAATTTTCTGTTTTCACGTTGGTCGAGGAAAAAACCTGTTTTTTGTCCGTTAATCCAATCGAGGTTAAATTTGCAATCGTTTTCCAATCCAACTAAATTGGGTTCTTTGGCTTTATACAAATATTCATTGGTAAAACTCGACTGATTTTGTTTTGCTAAACTTTCGGCACTTTTATCGTAAATGGCTATCAAGCCTTTTTTAGGAAAGGTATTTTTTAATGCTTCAACTATTTCGTTTCTATAGTTGTACATGCCAATGCTATGACACTGAATTACGGCTGTTCCGTTGTAATAATCGATAATTAAACCCGGTAAACCATCACCTTCGGCATGTACCAAACGATACATGTTGGTATGTTTGTTTTTGGTTAAATTCAAACTCTCGCGAACTAGGTAAGCAGCTTTAATTTTATTGTTCCAGAACGATTGGTCAATTTCTTCGTCGTTAAAACTAATTACACGAACAGCAATGGTTCCATCGCTGAAATGACCTAAAGCTAAAAACTGGTTTTTTGAATTTACCACACGAACCAATTCGCCATTTTCTGGTAGTTGTGGTGGTTCGTTAATAATTTTATGTATTGCACCTGAAAATATCCAAGGGTGTTTACGTTCTATTGATTTTTCTTTGTCTTTGTTGATTACTATTGTAGGTGTTTCCATACGATGTTTTAGTTGTGCAAAGAAACGCAAATTGAGTGGAGAAATTTTTTACTTTTTCTTTTCTTTTTTAGCTGTTTTTGAAGGAATCAATAAACTAAGCAACCACAACACTAACAGAAATCCTAAATTAAATACGATAGACACCAATAACACCAAATAAAAACTAGAAACTACATTGGATATGGAGGTAAAAATACTGGTAGCAAAATCGCCTATCCACAAAGTGGTAAGATTAAAGATTAAGATGAATGCAACAAACAATAACAAACCAGAAAAAGAACCTTTAATATCTGATTTGCTTAACGAAATAGAGCTGCCAATAGCAAAAAGTAAATAGAAAAACAAGAGGTATTTCCACCAAACAATTCCTTCGTTTTGAAGAATACTTTTTAACGTGTACATCAGTGCATCATAGAGTGAGAAAAATACATCACGAACACCTTGAGTAACACTTGAGTTAATTATTTTTAAATCACTACTAGTTAATATATTAAACTTAATATCAAATATAAAATAACCAATAATAAATAGGGCAGAACCACCCAATAAAATAGGACCAATTCCAATAAAGAAATTACCCAAATTTTGGTAAATATTTTTTTTGTTAAAGGTATGTTTTACATAACCCATTTCTGGATTGCTTGTATTAAACGAAAACAATTTTACATTAGAAACATGGTGGCCAAAAAGCAAAGCAAAAATTAAATGACCCAATTCGTGAACAGCCGTTCCTATCCAACCAAACAAATACAAATAACCGTGCATACCAATAATGCCCACGGTTCGTTTTTCTATTTGTTGTGAAATAACGTGCATAATTAAACCCAAAATTAACAGCGGAGCAAGCAAAATGGCTAAGTGCATGGCTGTTGCCAACAAAACATCCAGTAAATATTGAAGAGCCGTATCCATTGGGTTAGCTACCTATTTTTGATATAATTAATTCGCTGCGTTTGTGTGCCTGCAAATGAAAAGAGAAAATATTGATGTTGCTCAAAACCAACAAACTTTCTTTTTTAAGGTTGTACAATTTATTGTTAATCTCCACATAAATACTGCCCGAATGCAGGTACAAACAAACGGTGTAGTAGTTTTCTTCGACGATTAATGTTTTGTAATGGTTGGCAAGCAATTGTAGGTGGCTTAATTCGCTGGTTTGGTTGCCTGTTGTCATTAAGTTAAAGTCGGTGCAAGTGCCTTTAGCGGTAGTTTTCCAGTCGCCATTAAAGGTATCGACTTCATATTTTTGTAGCGTTTTACTGTGTTCATTTTCATGGTTCAAGGTTATTTCACCTTCCAAAACCATTAATTTTCGGTTTACACCTGGCAAAGCCGTAAAAGTAGATTCAGGCACTTCAACCTTGGCAGAACTTATTCTAAAATCGAAGTTACGTTCGGCATACGAAGCATTTGCCGGCGAAATATACAATTGTGTGGTACTGCCTCCCGACCAATTTGAAGTAACGAAATCATCCGCTTGTAAAACAGTAATTATCATACATTAAGCACGTTTGTCGTAAACAATTTCATATTTAATTCCTTCTAAATCTTTAAAGAAAAGTGCATAATAATGTTCGCCATGTTGAGGATAAAACTGAGGCGGATTAACAATGTCAGCTCCAATGTTTTTAATTAAAGAGTAAAGTTCATCAACTTCGTTCATGGAATCAACTTTAAAAGCCAAATGGTGTAATGCTCCTGGTTTGCGGCGATGTATGGTATCGTTTTTAAAAGCTTCTCGTGGCGAATTGATAGCAAAAATAAGCAAGGGATGAAAATATTCTACCACATCAAGTTCGTGTGCTTTTACGGTACCTTTTGATTTTCGGTTAATATCAAAACCTAAAATGGGCATGAGCTTGTCGTAGAAAGGCTCTGCTATTTCAAGGTTTTTTACGGTAATTTGTATGTGGTCAATAATGGGTTGCATAATCATTTTAGAAATTCGTAAATAATATTAGCAATTATATTCAGAAATAGAGCAAATAAACCACTTAGACCAATAGATACTAAAGGATATTTTCTAATAAATGATTCTGTTTGGATAATCAGTGGTTTTTTAATTTTTTTAATCTCTGATGTGAGTATTGGAAAAATATTTGAATCTAACTGTCTATTTCTAAATTGATTTCTACAAGAATCGCAAATTATAGGATTTTCGGTGTTATAAATAATATCAAATCGATCTCCGTTTAAATCAAACAAACATCCTCTGGTGTCTGTATGAACAATATTGTATACCTCATCAGAGTCAAATTGTGAAACTAGCTGTTTTAGAGCATATAGCTCATAAATCTGTTTAATAATAAAATTCTCTATTGATATGTTTTCACTATTCAATATTTCCTTTATTCCATAAACTGAAAGTGCAACACAATTATTTGGTAATCGATGTAAGTAAAAGTTGTCATCAAAGCGATAAGCCATAATTGCAATAGCGATATCACTTCCATTAGGACATTTTATTGAGTTACTTAAACCTTCTTTTGTAAACTTATGGTCGAGATATCCATCTAATATATCGCTTTCAGGTATTTGTTCTAACTTTTGGATAGAGTTTATTTCGAATAAATTAGATTTCCATTTCTTTATTTTTTTTATGTTGACTTTATGTTCAACATGTCCTAGTGTGATTATTGCTATTTTAAATTTCATTTAATCTAATTGTAACACCCTATAACATACATAAGTTATAGTCTATCAAAAGTAAAATAATACTAAATGGCATATTTTTAAACTTTATAATACTTATTAACAAGTTTTAAATTAAGTAATTACACCTTAAAAGGGTAGTTGTTTTTAAGCAAAGCAAACAGGAGCGAATCTTCTAGTACGCCATTGTTGTTGTAATGTTCTTTTAAAAGTCCTTCTTGGCTAAAACCAAAATTCTCCATCAATTTTAAGGAGGGTATGTTGTCTTTCCCTACAAAAGCTTCTATTCGGTTAAGGTTCATGTTGTTAAAACCATACTCAATAATGCGTTTTAGGGCTTCGGTCATCAATCCTTTGTTTTTAAATGGATCATCTAACACATAACCAATTTCTGCCCTAAAATGTTTGGTGTACCACGTGTGGTAGCCGCACCAGCCTATAACGGTGTCGGTTTCTTTATCAATCAACTGAAAAAGTAACAGGGTTTTACCGTATGAGGTATAACTCTGTTTTATTTTTTCTTTTTCGTTGGCCAATTCTTCGGCGGTTTTAATGCCTAAATGCTCCATTATTTCGGAGTCAGTATAGTTGTTGAGTAAATACTGATACACTTCGTCGGTTAATTTTCGAAGTATAAGTAGTTTGGTTTCTATGGTTTCAAAAATCATGATAATGGCTATAACAATTAACTTTTAAAGAATTGTATTTAGCGAATTTTAATAAGAAAAGTGTCAGTTCGAGTTTTTTCTGAAAGAAAAAGTATCGAGAACACACCTTTTTTAT
>CAYJMI010000138.1:0-6636 GCA_964371285.1 uncultured Vicingus sp.
CATAAGAAACATGATGGTTATGGGTCAGGATACAGTAATGTTCCCTTGGTAGTTTTATAATTAGTTTTTGAATGGTAGTAATAAAACTCCCTGTAATTTAATAATTACAGGGAGTTTTAATTTACATACTATTATCTCATTTTATGTGTGAAACTTGTACTGTAATCCTTAAGAGATAAATTAATTACTTCTTTTCTCAAACGAAGTATCTTCACTTTCTAGTTGAATATTATCAGGTTGCATAATATCATCAAATGCCGAATACATAATGGTATAACTCAATGGTATGGTTACCAATAAACCCACCAAAAGGCAAAGTACACCTAAAATATTAATCATCATAATAATTAGCATTAATCCAAAAAAGTGGAAAAACTTTTGTTGAATCACTTTTCGGCTAGCCTCCATACTTTGCCATGCATTTACTTTAAAAAAGTGACTAATTGCTGCCGAAAAAGTATAAATGGTTTGCATAAACATAATTAGAATAACAGTAATGATAAACAGTGGAATTAATCCGTCGATATTAAAAAGTGCTATAAGTTCTTCATTACTCATATTTTCTTGAAACCCGCCTGATTTAATTGTCGAAAAAATTCCGGAAAAGAGTGTTGTAAACCCAAAAATGAGTAAAGGCAGAAATATAACCAACGTAAAACCTAAAAGTATCAGTTGAATAATGGTAATTTGACCAATGGAAGCAAAACCTTTGAAAAAATCGTCGAAAGCTACGTGCTGACCTTGTTTAATTTTGCTGCAAACAATATAATAACCTACCAAAAAAGTTAAACTTAATACCGAACTGGCAATACTACCAACTAATGGAATAAATGAAGCCACAATAATCATGATAAAAGAAACCACAAAAAAACCGATAAATAAACCGGCTTGTGCTTTAAAATATTCATACCCATCAGATAAATATTTTCCAAATTTAAACTCATAACCCTCGGTAGTGAGTTGTTGTACTTTTTCGTTTAAGTTCATGATTGAATTTTTTATAATATAAATGTAAGAATATTTATGAATTGAAAAATAAATGAATAATAAAAATCGATTTTACCTTAAGACCACACCATTTTCCTATCAAAAATAGCTGCCTTTTTGCTTTGGTAGTTTAAGTCCAACATGCAGCTTGAAATTTTAGTTTTCATTTGGCAAGGTGAGATGGGGTACGTTAAAAACAAGTTTCTAGTTTCTTTTTGAGATAGATGTACACTCCGTTAGCTTGTCTAGCAGAGCTTTTACTCGATTATTAGTAGGTTATTTTATTGCAGCCCAAATGTTGTCAAAATACAATTTGTCTCCAATATCAAAAGTTAACCAATGTTCTTCTTGTATTTTCGTGCCACTTATTGTGAATTGTCTTTTTGTTCCATTTTTAAGAAACAGATATACGTAATACTTCATTTTATATTTGTCTGCACCTAGAGATTTTGAAGTGTTCCATTTTTGCACAAAGTCTACATATTGTCTTTCGGACATTTTTTTAGTCAGCGATTTTGTTGGGTCTGAAAAATTAACTTTAACAATTTCAACATAGCTAATGTCATTCGTGTCAATATGTTTTTTTTCATTTGAATTTTGTGCAATTGTCGTTAATGTCACAATTAATATTAGCAAAATTTTTATCATAATTATCTTTTTATCTTGTCTATAACGTTAGTTTGTCGGTATGTTTCCCAACATGTAGCTTGACATTTTAAATTTTCTTTTCTGTATTTTTTTATACAGAATTACTCCCGATTCTATCGGGATTAAAATCTAAAATGACAAACTGCTTTTTAGTTTTCATTTGGCAAAGTGAGATGGGTTATATGATTTCTTTAATAATATTTTCAGGCCAAGCGATATAGTCTCCATATTGTCCTTTCTTTGTCTGTGCACCTTTATTTTTACCTGAAATCGTTAAAACCCAGTCGTCATTTTTTCTTTCTATCCAATTCATTTTTTCAAATTTAATAAATAAGTCTTTGCTTGAAAGTCCAACTTTTTTTGACAAGGCGGTTGTAGATATAAATTTCGTGCCAGAAGAAAGTTTGTTTACAATAACTGGTTCTGTTTTAAATTCAGCTTTTACTTCACTATTTATTGGTTTTTTTTCGTAATTGTCTTTTCTATTGTTGTTTTCATATTTTTGTCTATTTGCAAAAAAATCGGTGAGCTTATCAACTTCTATTTTTGATGACACATACTTTTTTGATAAACCAAGCATTGTACTTTCATATTCTGGAACTCTCTTAAACAACAAGTCTGATTGATCTATTACTCTGGAAAAGTAAGTAAAAGCTGTTCTGTCAAAACTATCTTCTCCAGTGACGTTGGTCACTAAGTTATTCGCAAGATTTCCAAGTAAAGTTGCCTTAGTCATTACACCAGCTTCAATATTATTGTCTTGTGAAAAGTTATACAAATTCATTGATGTCAATATTGCAGAAGATTCGTTAGAATAATATTTTGCGTGAAGTCTTTTTTCATATCGAATTTCAATGTTTGGAAATTCTTTGAAGAAATTAAAATCTTCTTGCTTCATACTTTTTGAAAGGTCTTCTTCATTTTTTCCAAATACAATAATAATTTCAATTTTCGGATTGTCTTTTTTTGTCCGCAATGTCGAAGAATAGCGGTTGTGAAGTTTGATATAAGGAGAGATGAGAATAATTTGTTCGTCAGCTCTTTCAAAGAGTTTTTCTAATTCCGAATTTAATTCGTTTCCTGTTAAAAACTTTGCCATATTTATGTTTGTTTTGTTGGTGTTTGTGTTGATCTTATTATTGGCGTTTTTTTACTTGTGTATATATTTTTTGGCACTTCTAAAAACCAAATATATAATAAAAAAAATACTAAATCAAGTTTTAATTATTGCCAAAAAAATTAAATAAAACATGGTCTCAATAAAACAGAACAAAGCTGTTTCACTGTTTTAGTTTAGGGTCTAAGGCATCACGTAAACCTTCGCCAATAAGGTTGTAAACGGTAATGGTAATAAAAATGGCTATACCCGGAAACATTACCAGCCACCAGGCTTCAAACTCTTGTCTGCCCAAGCTGAGTAACGAACCCCAGGTTACCGATTCGTCGGGTACGCCAATACCCAAAAACGATAAGCCGCTTTCTACTAAAATGGCAGAAGCAATACCAAAAGCAATGGAAACAAATACCGGAGCCAAACCGTTGGGCAACGCATGTTTTAGTATGGTTCTTTTATCGGAATAACCCAATGCTTTTGCAGCTTGTAAATATTCCAATGCCCTAATTTTTAAAAATTCGGCTCGGGTAAACCGGGCTATTCCTGTCCATGAGGTAATACCAATAATGACCATTAAAATAACCAGACTACGTTCTTTCATGATGGCAGAAATGGTAATAATTAACAACAAATTGGGCATCGAATTTAAAATTTCTATTCCACGAGATACGATAGAATCAACAGGAACGGTCACTTTTTTATTCATAAATCCGGGTAAATTTAGTCGTCCAATGCTGTTGCAAATAAAAACAACCACAAAAAACACCACTAAACTAATCAATAACCCAACTATACCGCTGCCCATACCGTCGTTAAAGCTTTCAGCTAAAGCCGTGTTTCTGGCAATAAAAGCGTAGAAAAAACCTAAAACAACTCCTAAAATGGTCATGTAATACCTAAAACGGGTGGCAATTAAGTTTTTATCGCCATAAAAACCTGCCAAAGCCCCTAAAATAATACCAATAGTAGCTGCAATGCCCATGGATAAAATACCTACCAACAACGAAACTTTTGTGCCGTGAATTAACCCGGCGGCAACATCTCTGCCAATGGCATCGGTACCTAAATGGTGGCGGAATTTTTTTGGTGCGGGAACAATCTTACCTTTCACATTTTTATAATATTGAACATCGGTTGGAGCAACATACTCGCGGTTGTAACGATCTGGTTTTTCGGGCGAGTAGGGGATGGGAGCCCAAATTACACGTTCCAATTCCAGTTGCTTCCAATCGGTAATGTCAAATTGCAGTTGTTCCCAGTTTCCTGTTAAAGGATTTTTCGTAGAATCGGTAAGGGTAGCGTTAAAATATGTTTGAAATGCCGGATAATAGGAATTGCCTCTGTATTTTGCATACAAGGGTTGGTCGTTGGCTACAAAATGAGCTGATAGGGCTGTAAAAATTAAAAAAACCAAAATATACAACGACACCATTGCAGCCTTGTTTTTTTTAAACTGCTTCCAAGCGTATTGTTTAAAGGAGAAATCTTTATTTTCTGACATAATCAACAATTAATGGTACGAAATACGTGGGTCAACAACGGCATATAAAATATCGGCAACCAAATATCCGATAACTGTTAAAAATCCTGAAATGGTAAAAATGGCAACAATCATGGGGTAATCGTAATTTAAAATAGCACTAAAAGTTTCGAAACCCATGCCCGGTAAGGAGAAAATAACCTCAATAATTACCGAGCCACCAATTGCCACCGGAAAAATGTTGGCAAAAACGGTAATAATGGGCAACAAGGAGTTCCGAAAGGCATGTTTCAATACTACCGTTTTTTCGTTTAATCCTTTTGCCCGTGCGGTTCGTATAAAATCTTGTCCCATTACATCAATCATTCCCACACGCATAATTCTGCTCAAAAAAGCAAATGAGCTGTAAGTATAGGCTATTAAGGGCAAAACCATGTAAGGCCAGTGGTGAACCATTTTTTGAAAAATTCCCCAGTCTTCTTTGTATAAAGCGGGGTCTTGAAAACCCGATTCTGGAAACCAAACCAACACATCAGGATTTGCAAAGGTGTAAAGCAATAAAGTACCTATAAAAAAGGAGGGCATGGAATACATTACAAACAATACGATGGATGATATTCGGTCGAATTTAGAACCTTTTTTGTAGGCTGCATAAATTCCGATGGGAATACTGATGATGTATGCAAACAGGATGGAAAGAAAAATAAATGCAAACGATACTTTAAATTTTTCCCAAATTTTATCGGAAACAGGTTGGTTGTCGATGTAAGAAATACCGAAATCGCCACGCAACACTCCTTTTAATTGCCCCGCTTGTGCTTCTCCAAACCACGGAGTACTGCCAAATAACCAGCGGTGGTATTGGTTGTTGCCGTAAAAAATAAGCTTAGGAAGGTATGTTTTCCAAGGTGTTGCGGTTGTTTTTAAGTGTTCGAAAGCCTTTTTTACCTCCATAAACTCGGGGTTTAGGTGAGCCAAATACGGAGCTTTTTTGTAATCGTTTTCTAAGGTATCGAGTTTAGAAACAATGGCTTTTTCGTTGTAAGTTTCCAGTAAACTTAATATGGCAAAACTGGTATTGTTTTTAGCGTCGGTTATTTCATTTTTATTGAATGGAGATATAAAAACAGTATCTATGCGGGTGCTGTCGCCTTCTTTTATTTCGTTTAAAACAAACGACGAATGCCGGAGGTAAATTTTATCCACATTTAACGAATCGTATGCTGCAAGCAAACTTAATAACGAATGGTAGTAATTAGAAACAGCTTCCCAGTTTCCGTATTGCCTCGACAGTTTTAACAGGTTTTCCTGTTGGGCTTTATCGGCAATTTTGTACAACGTATCGCAATCGGACCAAGTGCTTAAACTGATATAAAAAACAGGTAAGTCCAATCCTAATCTTGCCCTTATTTCTTCTTTAATTTTTTTGGTGGAGCCCGATTGCTCGCTGGCAGTTCCTTCTTTGTTTGCCGATTTTGATAAACGCTCAACAGGGTCGCCTGGAGCATTTATGCTTATTACAAACGCCAGTAATGAAATCATTATTAACGTTGGAATAAAAAGGGTGAGTCGTTTTAAAATATATTTAAACATGTAGTTATTCTGGTTTTAATGTGGAACCTCCATATTCCGGTTTTAACGATAAATTACCTAAAATAACACCTGGGCGTTCGTTGTACATGTTGGCGTTATCAAAACGTTTGTGAATGGCTATTTTTCGGTTTATACTGTACATAAAAACGTAAGGTTGTTCGTCGTAAATTTTAGCTTGTAAGGCTTTAATGGCTGCAAGATGTTTTTCGGGGTTTAACGAAGTATTTCCTAATAAAATTAAAGAGTCGCTTTCTGCATCTCCAAAACCTGTAAAGTTAGAGCCTTTGTTTGCCCACGATTCGGTATGCCACAGTTGAACAGGGTCGGAATATGCTGCTGAACCTCCCCAACCTCCAGCCATGGCATCAAATTTATGGTCGTAAGCATTTTTGAAAAACAAGGTAAAATCCATTGGAGTGGGTATGGCTTCTATTCCTGCTTTATACATGCTTTCTTTAGTCATTAAAATCAATTCTTTAGTTGAAGAAGCTCCACTTATGTAACTCAATTTAAACGAAAAAGGTATTTTTTTTCCATTAATTACTTTATCCCTGATGTTGTCGCCGTCGGTATCTTTCCAACCTGCTTCGTCCAACAATTTTTTTGCTTTTTCAACATCTAAATCAATCAATTTTAAATCGGTGTTGTACGCTTTTTGTAAAGGCGAAATGTGCGAAACCTGCCGAATGGCTTTTCCTTTAGCAATCACATCAATAATTTCCTGAACAGGTACTAAATGAGCCATAGCTCTTCTTACTCGTTTGTCGATAAAAAATGGTTTAAATTCGGTACCATCCGGCTTCATGTTTAAGCC
>CAYJMI010000139.1:0-6594 GCA_964371285.1 uncultured Vicingus sp.
GCTCAAGAGGACTTTCAAAAAATTATAAAAAAAGTCTCCAACAATTTTGCTGGAGACTTTTTTTTGTGCTGAAAAATCGAAAAATTTAACTACTTTATTTTTATACTCAATACTGCTCTTTTCGAGTGATTTAACAAATCTTCGGCAATACTTCCTTTAATTAAATGAGCCAATCCTCTTCTGCCATGAGTTCCCATTAATAATAAATCGGCATCAATTTCGTCGGCAAAATTTAAAACACCATCTTCTTCCGTTTGGTCGTTATAAATACTTGAAGAATAATTTTCTAATTTATTTCTATCGGCAAATTTTTTCATTTTTGCTTTGCTTTCAGGTGTTGTTTCAAAGTTTATTGGAGTATTAACCCTTAACAAATGAAGTTTAGCATTAAATAAGGAAGTAAATTGTTTAAATCCTTTAAACATCTCATTTGCTTCATCATTAAAATCAGATGCTACAACAATATCTTTTACATCAAATTTTGGGTAATCCTGTTTTATGGTTAAAACCGGACAATCGGCATACCGAACCACTCGTTCGGCATTAGAACCCAACACAATTTCGTTAAATCCTTTTGCACCATGCGAACCCATTACAATTAGATTGATATGATGGCTCTCCACATATTGATTAATTCTGGTATAAATGGCATCGTATTCAATTTTAGATTCAACTGATAATCCTTTTAAAAAAGGTTCTTTTAAAAGGCTTTTCATGTTTTCATCAGCCATTTCTTTCATAAACATGGCTTGAGGCAAACTTTCAAAATTTACCATACCAGCATCGTAAGCCACTACCGGAGTTTCAATTACGTGTAAAAAGTGAATAGTGGCATCAAGTCTTTTTGCTAATTGAGCTGCGACTTTAACAGCACTAACAGAACATTTTGAAAAGTCTGTTGGAACTAATATATCTTTTATCATGACGTTTAATTTTTCTACTAATTTACGACTAAAAAAATGCAAAAGCAATGATTATTGTCACTGATAAAAATAAGTTAATTTTACCCCATCGGTTTTTAGTTCACAGTCAACAAAAAACCAGTAACCAACAACTAGAAACTAGCAACTAGAAACGATTACCTAATAACCAAACAAATGGAAGAAGATTTTTTTAAAGGCCTACAACAAAAACTCGACGACCAGTGCGAGTGGCCTCATGTTTATATGTTTAAATTTATTATTCCTGCCGACAATCAAAAATTAGCTTTGGTTGAGGGTTTATTTGGAGAGGAAGCCGTCATTACTACTCGCCAATCGAGTTCAAATAAATTTATTAGCATTACAGCAAAAGAGTTGATGCTGAATTCTGATGAAATCATAAACATTTATAAAGAAGCGGCTAAAATTGAAGGGATTATGTCGTTTTGAAAAGACGGAAGTCCGAAGACCGAAGTCAGAAGCAACTTCCAACTTCGGTCTTCGGTCTTCGGACTCCTAATTTCCAACATACTTCGGTGCTTGAGCTGGTCGGGTTAACACATTTCCTTTTTGGATGGTTATTTTATAATGAAACTCACCTATTTGTTGGTCAATTACCAAAGGTTCGTTTTCATTAACTTTCCAGTTTTCTCGGTATTCGTAAAAACCATTTGGATTACAAATCATCATTAAATAATTATCGGGTGCATCCATTCCTGGTCTTCCGTTTGGTCTTCCGGGTTCACCTCTATTGATCCAAATTTGATAGGTTCCATACCAATATTCATGTCGATTGACAAAATATTCAAAATCGTATGTTCCCGGTGCAGTTCTGTAGTATTGACCTAAAACAGGGTTGTAAGGAAGTGAATTATTATTGTCCCAATAACTATAAGGTGGATAATGGTCGTAATCAATTCCATAATAAGCTAAACCATCCCTACCACATGGTCCGGGAGAATTATCGACAATAACACAACTTGATAAAAAAAGTAGAGATAAAAATGCGGAGGTAAATATTAACTTTTTCATGGCTTTTAGTTTTATTTGATAAAACCAAATGCCATGCCAAAAAATATTAATCGAAAATATTTGCAGTTCTAGTAAGTCCGGGAATGTTTAATAGCTTGATATTTCTGCCATCCACATCAATCAATTTATCTTTTTTAAATTCAGATAATAAACGAATTACCGATTCGGTTGCCGTTCCAATGATGTTTGCTAATTCTTCTCTCGATAATTTTATTTGAATATTTTTATCTTCATCTAAATCAAAAGTATCTTTTAACAATAAAAGAGATTCCGCAAGTCTTTCTCTCACTGGTTTTTGTGCTAAATCTGTTATAACTCTGGCTGCTTCACCCAATTCATGGCTCAACAACTTTAACATTTTAAAATTAAAATTAGGATTGTCCTGTAAAATTTTAAAAATTTGTGATTTTGGAATAAAACATACCGTAGATTCTTCTAAAGTTGCTGCCGATGCTGAAAGTGGTTCTTCGCTTAACAACGCTCTGTAACCAATAATATCTCCTTCTTTAGCAAAACGAATAATTTGCTCTTTGCCTTCTGATCCTATCTGAAAAATTTTAATTTTACCTTTATTTATGCAATAAATTCCACTTATTCTATTGCCTTCATGAAAAATAACTTGACCTTTGTCGTAGAAATTACAACCTTTTGATGCGTCTATATCCTTTATTTCACCACTTGCTATACCACAGAATACTGACTTGTCACGAGAACCGCAAGTTTCACAGTGAGGCATTTCTGGTTTTTTCTTCATCTGTTAAATTTAGATACAATGCAAAAATATGATAAATTTCATGTTTTCAACCCTTTTTTAGTATAAATTTTGTAACATTCTTTATGTTGAAAACTTCCCTTCATTCTTCTCAAAATTGTTACCATTGTGGCGAGGATTGCAATAATGAGACTATAATTTTTGATAAAAAACCATTTTGTTGCGAAGGTTGTAAAACGGTTTACGAAATTTTAAACCAAAACAACCTTTGTAATTACTACAATTTAGAAAATACTCCCGGTATTACACCTCCAAAAAACTTATCGAAAAAATTTGAATATTTAGAAAGCGGGCCTTTAATTGAAAAACTACTCGATTTTAGAGACGAAAACACCAGCGTTGTAACATTTTATTTACCTCAAATCCATTGCAGTTCATGTATTTGGCTACTCGAAAACTTATACAAACTAAATCCTGATGTAAATTCATCTCGGGTAAATTTTTTGAAAAAGGAAGTGAAAATTATTTTTTCGCATCAAAATTTATCACTCCGACAATTGGTAGAATTGTTGGCTTCGATTGGTTATGAGCCTACTATTAATCTCAACGATTTAAACAACACCAAGAAAAAACCCATCGACCGAAGTTTAATTTTTAAATTGGGGATTGCTGGTTTTTGTTTTGGAAATATCATGTTGATTAGCTTACCTGAATATTTTGGTTTAGACAACATCAAAGAATCTCATTTTTCACAATTTTTTGGATACATCAATATTTTACTTTCGTTACCAGTGCTTTTGTATAGTGCAAGCGGCTATATAAAATCGGCATACCAAGCGGTAAAACACAAAACCATCAACATCGACATTCCTATTGCTTTAGGCATTTTTGCTTTGTTTTTTAGAAGTGCGTTCGAAATTATTACCCATACTGGGGCAGGATATTTAGACTCGTTGGCAGCATTGATATTTTTTATGTTGATTGGACGAATTTTTCAACAAAAAACGTATGATATTTTATCGTTCGAACGTGATTACAAATCGTATTTTCCGATTGCAACAACGCTTATTACTGAAAACAACACAGAAAAAAATATTGCTGTTGCCGAATTAAACGTTGGAGATACCATTTTAATCCGTAACAACGAATTGATACCCGTTGATGCTGTACTGGTAAAAGGCTCAGCAAACATCGACAACAGTTTTGTTACCGGTGAATCGAACCCTATTCGTAAAGAAGTTGGCGATAAAATTTATGCTGGGGGAAAACAAATTGGTCAAGCCATTCAACTAAAAGTTATTAAAAAACTATCCCACTCCTACCTTACGCAATTGTGGAATGATGAAGCTTTTACCAAAGTTGATGAGGATAAGTTTGAAGGTATTATGACCAAAATGAGTAAATATTTTACCATTGTTATTTTATTTATAGCTATTGGTAGCATGGTTTATTGGTGGAACATCGACATAAAAACTGCCTTTAATTCGTTTACTGCTGTGTTGATTATTGCTTGTCCATGTGCATTGGCATTGTCTGCCCCATTCACTTTTGGCAATGTGTTACGTATTTTAGGAAGAAACAAGTTCTATTTAAAAAATGCATCTGTAATCGAAAAAATATCGAAAACTAGCACCATTGTTTTTGATAAAACAGGTACCATTACTCAATCGACTGAAAGCAAGGTAACTTATCATGGAACAACGTTAACAAAAGAACAAAAAAACCAAATTGCTTCCGTATTAAGACAATCGTCGCACCCTTTGAGTAAAATGGTTTTTAACTTTATAAATACTGCTACGGTAATTGATGTTGAGGAATACAACGAACAAGTGGGCAAAGGTTTAACTGGAAAAATAAACACTTCAATTATACAACTGGGTTCTGAAAAATTTGTAAAAGAAATTTCAGAAAGCAGTTCTAAAGCCACTCGTGTACATGTAAAAATTAATGATGAGTATTTGGGCTATTTTCAGTTAGAAAACAGTTACAGAAACGGACTAAGTTCAATTATAGTAAAACTTAGTCAATTTTTTAAACTGAATTTGATTTCGGGCGACAACGACAGTGAATTAGAAAATTTAAAAAACTTTTTTGGAAAAGATGGTGAATTTTTATTCAACAAAAGCCCTGAAGAAAAATTAGAATACATCAAATCATTACAACAAAAAGGAGAAACTACGTTAATGATTGGCGATGGATTAAACGATGCAGGAGCTTTAAAACAAAGCGATGTAGGCATTTCTATTTCTGAAGATGTGAATACGTTTTCTCCTGCATGCGATGCTATTTTAGATGCAAAAGTATTCGAGAAATTGCCCGATTTTATTGGATATTGCAAAAGCAGTATCACTATCATTATTACTAGTTTTGCCATCTCATTTGCTTACAACATTGTTGGGTTATTATTTGCCGTAAGTGGAATGTTATCGCCTGTATTTGCGGCCATTCTTATGCCCATAAGTTCTATTACTGTAGTCGTTTTTGTAACCCTTGCTACAAACATTGTGGCAAAAAAGTATCAATTGTAAAAGTTCGAAACAATATCTTTCCTTTAAAGCATATCAATTGGTAACTTTGTAAAAAATCTATTTGCATGGATATTTTAAAACAAGTAAAAGAAAAAGGTTTTGTTACCGCAAATCTTGAAAAAGAGAAAAATTTAATCGACGAAATTGCTCGATTAAAGAAAGAAAAAAATGCCATTATTTTGGCTCATTATTATCAGCAAGAAGATATTCAAGATATTGCCGATTATATTGGCGACAGTTTAGGATTGGCTCAAGAAGCAGCTAAAACAACTGCCGATGTAATTATCTTTGCAGGAGTTCATTTTATGGGTGAAACTGCTAAAATTTTAAATCCCACAAAAAAAGTAATCATTCCCGATTTGAATGCAGGCTGCTCATTAGCCGACTCTGCTCCTACTGATAAATTTGAAGCTTTTCTAAAAAATTATCCCAATCATACCGTAATCAGTTACATCAATTGTTCTGCCGAAATAAAAGCTTTGAGCGATATTATTTGTACTTCATCGAATGCTGTAAAAATTGTGGACAGTTTACCAAAAGACGAAAAAATAATTTTTGCTCCGGATATTAATTTAGGAAGATATGTGGCTAAAAAAACTGGTCGAGATTTGGTTTTGTGGGATGGTGCTTGTGAAGTGCATGTAGAAATATCGAGTGCAAAATTAAAATTGCTTCAAGGAAAATATCCAAATGCAAAACTGATTGCCCACCCCGAATGCCAACAAGAAGTGTTGGATGAAGCCGATTTTATTGGCTCTACTACCGCCCTATTAAAATTTGTTGAAGAAGATGAAGCCATAGAATTTATTGTTGCTACGGAAGTAGGAATTATACATAAAATGAAACAAGCTGTACCTCATAAAATATTAATTCCGGCACCAGCCAACACCAACAACACTTGTGCTTGTAGCGAATGTCCTTACATGAAATTAAATACATTAGAAAAAATTCATGCCAGTTTAGTTCATCTTCAACCCGAAATTTTTGTTCCAGAAGAAACACGTTTAAAAGCATTAAAATCGGTAAATAGAATGTTGGAAATGAGTAAATAATTTGAAAATTAAATGATTTGAAAATTTGAAAATGGAACTAAACTCAACCCCCAACACTCACCACCCACCACTCACCACTGACTTCTTAGTTATCGGTTCTGGAATTGCTGGATTAAGTTATGCGTATAAAGTGGCTGAGCATTTTCGTGTTTTAAACCAACCCGTTTCAGTTACCATTATTACCAAAGTGAACGAAGACGAAAGCAACACCAAATATGCTCAAGGAGGAATTGCTGCCGTTACCAAAAATACCGATTCGTTCGAAAATCATATCAAAGACACATTGATTGCTGGCGATGGATTGTGTGATGAAAAAGTGGTTAGAACCGTTGTTGAAGAAGCTCCCGAAC
>CAYJMI010000140.1:0-6415 GCA_964371285.1 uncultured Vicingus sp.
GGCTGAAATTATTGAGTTACAAAACGGATGAAAAATAAATTGTATTGATAATCAATTATTTATCTACTACAATTCTTTTGGTAAATACTTTTTGTCCGTTTGAAGAAACTGAGACAAAATATACCCCGGAATTTAATTCTTCGGTAAGCACTTTAACTTTACTTTGTTGGATATTCTCCATCGATATAATTTTTTTACCTACAATATCAGTCACAGAGATTTCAGAATTAATAAAACTAATTGGAAGCTCAACAGTAAAAAACCTTTTTGCAGGAATTGGGTATATTTTAACTTCCTTACTCACAGCAATTTCTTTTTGACCAACTGTAAAAGATAAGGGCTGACAAATGGTGCTACTACAACCTGCATCACTTGTAATTGTTAGGCAAACTATATAATTACCAGTATCGGGATAGGTATGTGTTGGGTTTTGAGTATTATCAAAAGTGCCATCACCAAAATCCCAAAGCCAAGTTACAATTACTCCAGTCATAGTGGTACTTAAATCATTAAATTGAAAACTACCTCCACCCGACGGAGTGTATGTGAAATTTGCCGTACCCGTATCCGAAACAGTAGCATTTAAGTAAGAAACATGAGTACAATTATTGGTATACCCGTAGGTTGTAGCTGTTAATTGTGTATTATAAGTTCCTGATGCTGTATAAAAATGAGTGTAATTAGTATCTAAAGGAGTACTATTAAAATCTCCTAAATCCAATATATAGGTTTCTTTACCCATATTAAACATAGTGTTGTAATCAACCGATGAATTATTGGTAAATGTTATTGGATTACCAATACAAACCGAGTTGGTATCAACAAAATAATCGGCAATAATTTCTTGTTCAAAAACTGGCGAAAGCATCATATCCACATCCCAAGTACCACCCCAAGTTGGGTATAAATTGTACCAAATACCAGTATAAGCTAACGAACTCAATTGTTCGGTAGCTCCATCGCCATAATCATTGGTGGCGTAATACGGATTTGATGGGTTCAATGTGTCTATTTCTATAACTACTGCAAAAGAATCGGCTACAGCAATCGGTGTGGAAAACATTAAATCCTGTGTTCCAAACCCCACATCATGCAAAAAAACCGTATCTGAGCCTAATGTAGTTGTCGGCACATTAGCTGCATTAATATTCCGAACACTTATTACCATTTTTACAGAATCTTTGTTTCCGGGAATACCATCTAAATCTAACGTCATGTACACATTTATACCATGTACTAATCCATTTCCGGTATAATAATAGGTTTGAGAAACCGCACCAATATAGGTGATATAATCCATCGTATCTAATAAAATATTAGATGCTTTTGATTGCGGATATTGAATAATATCGGTACAACCAGTAGATTTATTTGCAACCAAATTAGTTTCAACCTTTGGAGCTATAAACTTATTGGGCTGAGTAAAATTGGTTTGTGCAACTAATGGTACTGCAAAAACAATGGCAATAATTATTGGAAGTATGCTGTAAAGGTATCTTCTAATCATAATAAATGATTTTTGTATGTTGAGGCTGAAAATGGGTAAACGAAATTTTTACGACAAGGTTTCTTTTTCCTCAGTTTCTTTTGATGGACTTTTAAAAAAATCTCGATAAAAAATAAATATTAACGCAATGCCAACCGAAATGGAAGCATCAGCAATATTAAACACTGGTCGGAAAAACAGAAAATCCTCACCTCCCCAAATTGGGAACCAATCAGGGAAAATACCTGCATAAAGTGGAAACCAAAACATATCAACCACTCTGCCGTGCAACAAAGTAGAATACCCACCTTCTGCGGGGAATAAGGTTGCTAATTGATTAAAACTATCGTTGAATATTACGACATAAAAAGCACTATCAATAATATTACCTATTGCACCTGCAAGAACCAAAGCTCCACAAATTTTAAGTCCTTTTGGCGTATCTTTTGGCAAAGTAAACAACACATAACCAATTGCAGAAACAGCAACAATACGAAACAAACTCAATGCTAGTTTACCATATTCACCACCGAATTCCATACCAAATGCCATGCCTGGGTTTTCGGTAAAATGAATAAAAAACCAATTGTCAAAAACAGGAAATTCCTGACCCAAATACATGGTGGTTTTTACCCAAATTTTAGAAAATTGGTCGATAATTAACACCAAAAAGATGATAAATACAGGATGAGTTAAAAATCGAAATTTCATTGAAATTGGATGGGTTTGAAGTTAGATGTCCGAAGACCGAAGTTAGGATATTTCATTTACCTCCAACTTTGGTCTTCCAACTTCCATCATTAATTTGTTACCCTTGTGCTTCTTTTGCTTCCATGCTTAATGTAGCATGAGGTACTGCCATTAATCGTTCTTTTTGGATTAATTTACCAGTAACTCTACAAATTCCGTAGGTTTTATTTTGGATTCTCATCAACGCATTTTCAAGGTTGGTGATAAATTTTTCTTGACGTTGAGCCAATTGTGAAATTTCTTCACGTGTTAATGTACCTGCACCATCTTCCATCATGTTAAAGGAGTGAATGGTATCGTCTGTTCCATTATCATCTTTATGAGATAATGATGATTTTAATCCATCTAAATCAATTTTAGCGGCTGTAATTTTTTTCTCAATCAGGGCTTTGAACATTGCCAACTCTTCGTCTGAATATCTGTTTTTTTCTGACATAATTTACTCTATTTTAATTGCTCTATTTATTATTAACGGTATGCGTAATTGCTTCACTATTCAATTTTTCAATCGCTATAAGCGTAGAAACATTTTCATCCAATTCAACAAGTACTCCGTTCTTTTGTGTTAACTCATCAACCAAACTTAAATTGGTTGCTAAAATTTCGGTGCAAATATAATTTTTATTCTTAAGTATTGCTTCATTTATTTCGTTGTGTTTCAATATTTCAAGGGTAATTTTATCATTCACCTCAAAACCGCTGTCTTTACGCAAGTTTTGGATTCTATTGATAAATTCCCGAGCAATTCCTTCCTCTTTTAATTCTTTAGAAATAACGATGTCTAATGCTACTGTAATTGAACCTTCGGTTAGCACCAACCATCCCGGAATATCTTGCGTTGAAATTTCTACATCATTTGTATCTAAAACAACCTTTTCTCCTTCAACGTTAAAAGTTATGCTTTGGTTACGTTCAAATTCTTGAATATCGTTTTGATTAAATTGAGCAACCACTGCGGCAATTTGTTTCATTATTTTGCCATATTTCGGACCCAATGTTTTAAAGTTTGGTTTAATGCTTTTCACCAAAACTCCAGCTGTATCTTCTAAAAATTGTATTTCTTTTACATTTACTTCCGATAATATTAAATCGGCAACATCTTGCAACTGACGTTTAAATTTAGCATCTAAAATAGGAATCATTATTTTTTGAAGTGGTTGACGCACCTTTATTTGCTCTTTTTTACGCAAACTCAACACCATGGAGGAAACTTTTTGAGCAATGTCCATACGTTGTTCCAAGTCCAAGTCAATGGCTTTTTCATTTACCAACGGAAAGTCGGATAAATGTACCGAAGTAGCATTTCCTTTACCACTTATTTTGCTCAAATCGGTGTACAATAAATCGGCATAAAACGGTGCTATTGGCGACGACAATTGAGCAACTACTTCTAAACACGTATAAAGTGTTTGGTAAGCAGCAATTTTATCTTCAGAATAATCGCCTTTCCAGAAACGTCTTCTGCACAACCGCACGTACCAATTGCTTAAATGGTCGTTTACAAACTCCTGAATTGCTCTACCGGCTTTGGTTGGTTCGTATGTTTCGTAAGAATTTTCAACATCTTTAATTAATGAGTTGAGTTTCGAAATAATCCAACGGTCAATTTCTGGGCGTTTTTCTAACGGAATTTCTGCTTCGGCATATTTGAAGCCATCTAAATTGGCATACAAAGCAAAGAAACTGTATGTGTTGTAAAGTGTTCCAAAAAACTTACGTTGAACTTCGGCAATTCCTTCTAAGTCGAATTTTAAATTGTCCCAAGGTTGAGCATTGGTAATCATGTACCAACGTGTGGCATCTGGTCCGTATTTGTCTAAAGTTTCAAAAGGGTCAACGGCATTTCCCAAACGTTTCGACATTTTTTGTCCGTTTTTGTCTAAAACCAATCCATTGGAAATTACATTTTTATACGCAATGTCATCAAAAACCATAGTAGCAATTGCGTGTAAGGTAAAAAACCAACCACGCGTTTGGTCAACTCCTTCGGCAATAAAATCGGCTACACCCAAATGTTGTTTTTCAATCAAATCTTTATTCTCGAAAGGGTAATGCAACTGAGCTGTTGGCATTGAACCTGAATCGAACCAAACATCAATTAAATCGGTTTCACGTTTCATAGGTTTGCCTGATGCAGCAACCAAAATAATTTCGTCCACATAATTTTTATGCAAATCGAAGGTATCGTAATTGACTTTACTCATGTCGCCCACCACAAAATTTGCTAACGGGTTTTTTGTCATAACACCAGCTGCAATTGATTTTTCTACTTCTAGTTTCAATTGTTCAACCGAAGAAATACAAAGGGCTTCGCTGCCATCTTCTGTTCTCCAAATTGGAATTGGAATACCCCAATAACGCGAACGTGAAAGGTTCCAGTCGTTTAGGTTTTCCAGCCAGTTCCCAAACCTTCCTGTTCCCGTGCTTTCAGGTTTCCAGTTGATGGTTTTGTTTAATGCAATCATGCGGTCTTTTGCTGCAGTTGATTTAATAAACCACGAATCTAACGGATAATACAATACCGGTTTATCGGTTCTCCAACAGTGTGGGTAGCTGTGTTCGTAGGTTTCTTTTTTAAATAATTTTTCTTCTTCTTGAAGCTTTAAAACAATACGTTCATCAACACTTAAATAAGTTTTTAAGTCTTTAATAATTCCTTTACTTTCAAGAATATTTTTTTGATTTTTGTACTCTGTTTCTTTTTCTAATTCAGATAAATAAGCCTCTTTTACATATTCACCTCCATACAAAAAAGTGTCATCTCTTACTTCTTCTCTAAACTTCCCTTGTAAATCAACTAAAGGAACTGGATTGTTGTTCTCGTCTAACACCAACATTGGTGGAACACCAGCTTCTTTAGCCACTTTAGCATCGTCGGCACCAAAAGTAGGTGCAATATGAACAATACCTGTACCATCTTCGGTGGTCACAAAATCACCTACAATAACTCTAAAAGCTTGATCTGCATATTCGAAAGGTAAAGCATATGGTAACAATTGGTCATACTTTAACCCCACTAATTCAGAGCCTTTATAAAACCCAGAAATAAACCAAACTTTTAATGGTTTTTCATCTAAAAGTTCTTCCAATGACTGAACCTTCCCTATAGCATAACTTCCAATTGATAATCCTTGTTCAAAAAGTCCTTCTGGAACATTGAAGAATTTATTAAAAAGTTTTTTCGCTAATATAACTTTAACCAGTTTTCCATATAAAGGAGTTATCACCTCAATATATTCAATATTTTTACCAATAGCTAATGCTGTATTTGAAGGTAACGTCCAAGGAGTTGTTGTCCATGCAACAAGTTTTATCGGTAAATTTTCTGTATCCTTAAATTTAAACCTAGCTAAACTAAATTCTAGCTCAGCAGCCAAAAACTCTTCGAAATTTTCTTTTTTCTTATCCTCAAAATTTTGCTCTATCCAATTTACATTGAACATCGCCACCGCTGTTCTATCTTTTACATCTTTGTAACAACCGGGCTGGTTTAACTCGTGTGAGCTTAAACCTGTACCAGCAGCCGGAGAATAAGGTTGAATGGTGTAGCCTTTGTACAACAAATTTTTCTTGTACAACTCGCCCAACAACCACCAAACCGATTCAATGTATTTGTTTTCGTAAGTAATGTAAGGGTCGTTCATGTCCACCCAATACCCCATTTGTTTCGTAAGGTTATTCCAAATGTCGGTGTAACGCATTACTGCTTCCTTACACGCATTATTGTACTCTTCAACAGTAATTTTTTTACCAATATCTTCTTTGGTAATTCCTAATTCTTTTTCCACACCCAACTCTACCGGCAAACCATGCGTATCCCAACCTGCTTTACGTTTTACTTGATAACCTTTTAAAGTCTTGTATCTGCAAAAAATATCCTTAATGGCTCTTCCCATTACATGGTGAATACCCGGCAAACCGTTTGCTGACGGAGGTCCTTCAAAAAACACAAAAGGTTTATGCCCTTCTCTAGTTGAAACACTTTGTTCAAACACTTTGTTTTGTTCCCAACTGTCTAATACTTCCTTTGCAACGTTGGGAAGATTTAATCCTTTATATTCTGTGTATTTACTCATTTTACCTCTAATTTCGAAGAATGCGAAATTAACGATTTTTAAGAAACATTTTCATCTGTAGATATTTATTGTTTTTTTATGTCAGATGGAATACGCCATGTTA
>CAYJMI010000141.1:0-6401 GCA_964371285.1 uncultured Vicingus sp.
CATTTGTAGTGTTATTGGTTTCCGAATTTAAAGTTCGGAATTAATAGGGAATTAGGTGAGAATCCTAAACTGTACCCGCAGCTGTAAACTCTAGTAGTTTTTACAATCAGCCACTGTCCTAATAGATGGGAAGGCGTAAAAATAAGGAGTGAGTCAGAAGACCTGCCCATAACAGAAGTTATTTATTCAGTAACTATTCTGTTTTTAGTTATTTCATAAATTCTTCAAATGCTTTCGGGAATAAAGGCGAAGAATTTTTCAAAAAAAAATCCTCTTCACTTTATTTTTCATGTTAAACAAACCTTTTATGCCTTTTTTGGCATTAAACTGTTTGAGAAAAATTATTTATTAACCTCCCGATAGCTATCGGGATAAAAAAATTAAAGTGATGAGAAAAATGTACAAAATAGCAAGTATCGCTTGCTTAGGATTAATGTTATCCTCAACTAACATTAAAGCACAAACTGTTGCTACTTTTGAAAATTTAATCTTACCAGCCGAATCGTATTGGGATGGCTCTGATTTAAGTGGTACACACAATAACGGTGAGTTTTATTTCGAATTTACGAGTGGAGACTGTATTTTCCCTAATTTATTTGATACCACTTGGGGGTCTCCTGGTTATTGGTTGGGTGGTTTTGCCTACTCCAACATGACTGATTCTATTACTTCTGGATTTGGAAACAAATACAGTGCAAAAGCTGGAGGAGGTGCTAGTTCTTCAAATTATGTTGTAGCTTCAAACAATTCTTCTTTCAACACAAATTTTCAACATCAAATTATAAATTTTAAAATCACAAACTCTACCTATGCATACAATAGTATGAGAGATGGTGATGCTTTTGCAAAGAAATTTGGTGGTCCAACAGGAAATGATCCCGATTGGTTTAAACTTAATATTAAGATTTATTTATTAGACAACCTTGAAGATAGTGTAGATTTCTATCTAGCTGATTTCCGTTTTAGTGATAATAGTCAAGATTATATCTTAAAAGATTGGACAAGTGTATTACTTAATCCTGTCATGGTTACATTTGATAGTGTATATTTTGAATTAAGTTCTTCAGATGTAGGAACATGGGGCATGAATACACCCGCATTTTTCTGTTTAGATGATATAGAATTATCTATGGTAACTGGTGAAAACGAAATTACTCAAAACAACTTCTCTTTCTTCCCAAATCCTGCAAACAATGTGTTAAACATAAAATCAGAAAACACTATTGAACAGCTTTCGATTGCCGACATGAGCGGAAGAACAAAAAAAATCATCAACAACTACAATACTAAACAAGCAAAAGTTGATGTGTCTGATTTAAACTCAGGCATTTATTTTATTCAGGTGGTTTCAAACGGAGTTTCGCAAGTTCAGAAATTCATTAAACAATAATTAACCAAACAAACCTAACAGTCTGTCAGCTGACGGACTGTTAGGTTTAAATATAAAGTTTTATGAAACACTTTTCTATCATACTTTTCAGCATTTTTACTTTAAGCAATATTTTTGCTCAAGGTCCTTTTGCTCCCTCAGTTGGCAACGTAGGTAGTACTGCCATATACAAAGACTCGACTGTTTTTGAAGCATGGGCTACAAATTGCAAATTGCAACGAGGCTGGCAAAACATTGCAGATACTTCGTTAGGCAAAACAAATATTGGCGATAGCCTTTCTGCAACTGGAGCATCAATGGTTAACGGATTGGTGAGTTTGGGTGATGGCGGAATGGCAACTTTAACTTTTAACGGTTTTATTTACGATGATACGGGGGCAGATTTTGCCGTTTTCGAAAACTCATTTGATGGCATGTTTTTAGAATTGGCTTTTGTGGAAGTTAGCTCTGACGGCATAAACTTTTTCCGTTTCGATGCCGTTTCGTTAACTCCAAACACCATTCAATTGGACAATAATGCACAAATGGATGCCACCTATATTCACAACCTTGCAGGAAAATACCGGGCAGGTTATGGCACACCGTTCGACTTAGCTGAATTAGATGGTATTCCGGGATTGGATATTTCGCAAATTACTCATATTCGTATCATTGATGTGGTAGGCAGCATCAATCCGTTTTATGGAACTTACGACAGTCAAAACAACATTATCAACGATCCCTTTCCTACTCCTTTTCCTTCTGGAGGATTTGATTTAGATGCTGTTGGTGTCATCCACTTTTCTACCACCTCAATTGAAGAACAATTGGAAAATCAATTCAACATTTACCCCAATCCGTTTAACGAGGTGTTAACCATTCAAAACAACGAAAATTCACCCGTAACTTATCAATTATCAGATATTTATGGAAAAATAATTAGTTTAGCAACTACTCAAACTTCAAACTTTAAACTTCAAACTTCAAACTTTAAGCCCGGCGTTTATTTTTTAACCATTACCAAAGACAATAAGCGTTTTACCAAAAAACTAATTAAAACAAATTAGGTTTATCAAACCACATAGACACATAGCTTTTATGCTAAATAAGTTAAACATAGAAAATAAATTTTCAGATATAGAAAAAACATCTATGTGTAAAGCACAGCTTCTATCGGTTTGCTTTAATTTAAAAACATTTCAACTATGTGTCTATGTGGTTAAAAAAAGTATGCTAACCATCTTTTTTATTTTTTCTTCAATTAACACATTTAGCAACAACGAAACACTTGATACCATTGCCGGGAAAACCTTTGAATTGGTTGATCAAAAGATACCCAAACAATACAAAAAAACCTCGTTTGACAGTATTTCGATTGTAGAAAGTCAAAATCTTTCAGAACTCATTCAACAACATTCATCGGTTTTTATTAAAGATTATGGACCAAGTTGATTGTCATCTATTTCGAGTAGAGGCACTGGAGCATCAAATACCCAAGTGCAATGGAATGGTGTTTTGCTGAATTCGCCAATGAACGGACAAGTGGATTTTTCGTTGTACCCCACTATTTTCTTCAACCAAGCCGAATTACATCATGGAGCAGCTTCATTGCTAGATAGAAACGGTGCATTGGGTGGGAGTGTGTTGCTCAAAAACAGTCAGAATTTTGAATCAAAAAACACTGCTTTTATCAAACAAAGTGTAGGAAGTTTTGGTGCGTACAAAACCGAATTGTCAACCAGTTTTATTCAAAACAAGTGGTTGTTCGAAACACAACTGTTTTACTACACCGCTCAAAACGATTTTGAATTTAAAAACATCAGTAAAAAAGACAGTCCGATTGAGCAACAAAAAAATGCTGAAATGTCGCAATACGGGATACAACAAGGTATTTACAGACAACTAAAAAACGGTAGTTTTGGTGGTAGAATCTGGTTGTTTGACAGCGATAGAAATTTAGCACCTACTATCACAAAAGATTCAGCCAACGAAAACCAAAAAGACCAATCGTTTAGGGCGTTATTGGAATACAAACAAGTAAAAAACAAGTTGAGTTTTACTGTTACCTCAGGCTTAATAAAAGATGTGTTGATTTACGAAGACATGAGTGCTAAAATTTACAGTAAAAGTAATTCTTATTTAGCTGATAATTTGATTAATATAAATTATTATCTCAACAATAAGATTAATATTATAAACAACCTAAACATTCGGTTCGAAACAGTCGAATCTGGCGGGTATTCCTCTACCAAACAACGCACACAAGGCAGTTGGATGACTGGTGTCGTTTTCAATCTTGGTCGTGTTCAACTCAATGTGTTTAATCGTTTTATTGCTTTAAACAATGTATTCAACCCTTTAGCACCATGTGTTGGAGGTAAAATTCAATTGTTAAAAAAAGAACAGCTTTACCTCAAAGCCAATGCAGGAATTAATTACCACTACCCTTCGCTAAACGACCTCTATTGGAATCCAGGCGGAAACCCCAACCTAAAACCAGAAAAAGCACAAATGATTGAAGCAGGATTTAGCTACACCGAAAATACTGGAAATACTGAATTAACTCTTGATGTTACTGGCTTTTACAACTATGTAAGCAATTGGATTATTTGGCTTCCTACCGAATTTAATTATTGGTCGCCAACCAATTTAAAAGAAGTAGAAAACAAAGGATTTGAGGCTACTTTCGGCTTAAACACAACTTTTGGTAAACTAACCCTGAAACAGAACGCTAATTATGCCCAGACTGCTTCTACCAATATTAAAACCAACAACGAATTAGACAATTCCATTAACAAACAGTTGATTTATGTGCCTTTTCATAAATTCAACTACACGCTTTCTGCCAAATACAAAAACACATCGATATACTACAATTACAGCTATACAGGTATGCGTTTTATCTCTACCGACAACAACTGGTACATGCCCGCTTATTTTATTCACAACACAAGCATTAGCCAACAAATTAAACTAAAAAAAGTAATGCTAACGGCTTCTTTTAAAGCCAATAATTTACTCAACCAAGATTATCAAGCAATGGCATACAGAGCAATGCCCGGTAGAAACTTTTTATTTTCCATTTCGCTAGGTTTATAACATGAAAAAACATTTTTTATATAGCTTTTGTTTGATATTGCTTTTTGGATGCAAAAAAGAAGAAATTGGTCCGCAATGTTTAAACTGTGACGAAACCCCTATTTCCAATACTTCTTCAACCGATGTATTGATTATAAACGAAGGTACTTTTGGTTGGACTAACGCTTCCATTACTTTATACAACAAATTGAACAACAACGTAAACCAAAACGTCTTTAAAAACTCCAACAACGGAACCAATTTGGGCGATGTTGCTCAATCGTTTTTACAAATCAATGACAAAGGCTATATTGTAGTAAACAACTCTAATAAAGTCGAAGTGGTTAAGATGGTTGATTTCAAAGCTATAGCAACCATCACCGGATTTAACTCGCCTCGCTACATGCTTAAAATAAACAATTCAAAAGCGTATGTAACTGATTTATACTCCAATTCGATACAAATAGTAAACTTTAACTCTAATACTATTTCGGGCAACATTGCTGTTCCGGGTTGGACGGAACAACTCGTTTTACATAACGATACCGCTTACGTTTGCGACATGAAAAACAACAACATTTTAATCATCAATACCGTTACTGATGTTTTGGTGGATAGCATTAAAGTAGGCATATCGCCCAACAGCTTGAAATTGGATAAAAACAACCAACTTTGGGTGCTTTGCAGTGGTGGTTTTAACGAAGAAAATGCCCGACTAATGCAAATAAATCCTGCCAACAGAAACATCGTTCAAACCTTTACCTTTAGCGACATCAACCATTCGCCAGGTTCGTTAAGCATTAACAGCAATAAAGACAACCTTTATTTTATCAACAACAGTGTTTATCAAATGAGTATAACCAGCAACAGCCTGCCTTCTACTCCAATTGTAACCAATTCGGGTAATTTATTTTACGGATTAGGAATTGACCCCACAAACAACGATATTTACGTAGCCGATGCCATTGATTATGTGCAAAACGGAATGGTTTTCCGCTATTCGGCATCAGGAAGTTTAATTCACCAATTTACGGCGGGCATTATTCCCGGTAGCTTTTGGTTTATTGAATAAAGCTAGAAGTTGGCTATGAGCGTTGGCTTCCCCTCTTGAGAGAGCCTGTCCCGATTTTCGGGAGGTTAGGGGTGTGTTTTTGGAAGTCAGAAGTTTAAAAAAAAATTATGAACAAAATACCCATCATATTATCATGGAGTGGCGGAAAAGACTCGTCGTTTGCCTTGTATCATTTGCTGAAAAGCAAAAAATACGATGTCAAATACTTGTTAACCAACATTTTTAAACCCAACAAAAGGGTTTCGATGCACGGAGTTCCCGAACACCTGATTGTAGCCCAAGCAAAAGCCATTGGCATTCCGTTAAAAATTATGTACCTCGAAGAAAAAACCAACGAGGCTTACGAAACCAAAATGAAAGCTTTGTTGCTTGAAGCAAAAGCCGAAGGCATCAACACCGTTGCTTTTGGCGATATCTTTTTGGAAGATTTGAGAAATTACCGTGAAGAACGACTCAAAGAAGTAGAAATGGATGCCATCTTTCCGTTGTGGAACAAAGCAACTAAAAAATTGGCTGTCGATTTTATTAAACAAGGCTTTAAAACACACATTTGCTCCATCGACAACAGCAAAGTACCTTCCCATTTAATTGCCAAAGACTTTTCGTTAGATTTCTTAAAACAATTACCCAAAAATGTTGACCCTTGCGGCGAAAATGGTGAGTTTCATACCTTTTGCTACGAAGGACCTATTTTTAATTACCCCATCAGATTTGATGTGAATTGTCCACTAATTAAAACGTATGAAATGGGTGATAAAATTTATGAATACACGTTTAGCGATATTTTTTAATGCTTATTTTTAACCTTTTAAACCCATTGTGCATTTAGATGAAAATTTGTCAATTCGAGTGTCCCGCAGTATTGCGGGATGTATCGAGAAT
>CAYJMI010000142.1:0-6366 GCA_964371285.1 uncultured Vicingus sp.
TTGAACTTATTGATGAATGCACTTAATAAAAATTACACCATTGCTAAAAATGTTTAATTTACATTGGAATGTAATCCTGATGATTTAACAAAAAAAAAATTAATTGACCTTAAAAGTGTAGGTGTAAATCGGTTGAGCATAGGTACACAATCGTTTTTTGACGACGATTTACAATTTTTTAACCGGGCACATTCAGCCAAAGAAGCCAGCAACTCTATTTTAATGAGTCAGGATGTTGGTTTTGAGAATATTACCATTGATTTGATATATGGAACTCCAACCCTAACCCAACAAAAATGGGAATACAATTTAAAAAAAGTAGAAGAATTAAAAATTCCTCACTTGTCGGCTTATTCATTAACTGTTGAACCAAAAACAGCGATTCATCATCAGCTCAAAACAAAAAAAATACAACTATTGCCTGAAGAAGAAGTTATTCAACAATTTAATACCTTAATGGATTTCGCATCCAAAAATGGAATGATACATTACGAAATTTCCAACTTTGCCAAAGAAGGTTTTTTTTCAAAACACAACAGTAATTATTGGAAAGGCGAACAGTATTTGGGTTTTGGTCCTTCGGCACATTCTTACCTAAATTTCTCCCCTCTTGAGAGGGGAAAAAGGGGTGTGTCTAAAAGGTTGTGGAACGTTTCGAATAATATCAAATATATCAATGCTTTAACAAACAACACTTCTTTTTTTGAAGAAGAAATCATTGATGAGCGAACTACTTACAACGAATATATTTTAACACGATTAAGAACCATTTGGGGTATTGATTTGAAGTGTTTAGACACCAATTTTAACGACAATTTTTCTAACTATTTCAATGCAGAAGTTAAAAAATATTTAGAATCAAACCATCTTCAAAAAACTGAAAATTGCATTACATTAACCAAAAAGGGTATTTTTATAGCAGATAAAATTTCGAGTGATTTATTTTTTGTATAAAATTAGGTTAACCGCAAAGAATACAAAGAATTAGCAAAGAACACGAAGAATTAAATTATTCTTCTTTGTGTGCTTTGCGAGTACAGGTTTATACAATCTTTGCGTACTTTGCGGTTAAAATGAAATGATAATTTATGAAAGCATCCATAACATATAAAGGTGAAACCTATAAAATTGATTTGTCAAAACCATTAGACATTGCAATGCCTTTAAAGGCGGATATTTCCAACCCAACAGCTTGGTATGTAAATCCTCCAACATTTACGCCAGTAATGGAAAATGGTTTCGTGGGTGATGTTAATTTGGGCGGGTCAGTAAATTTTAGAAACATTTTTTTTAACCCTCACGGTCATGGAACGCATACCGAATGCGTTGGGCATATTAGCAAAGAGTTTTACACCATAAACCAATGCTTAAAACAATTTTTTTGTTTAGCTAAAGTGGTGAGTATTACTCCAGAAATTAACGGAAACGATAGTTTTATTTCGTTAACACAAGTTCAAAAAATCTGGAATAAAAACTGTGTCGATGCATTAATTATTAGAACATTGCCTAACAAAAACGATAAACTTTCCAAACAATATTCCAATACTAATCCAGTATTTATTCATCACGATGCAATAAATTTTTTGGTTAAAAATGGATTAAAACACATTTTAATTGACACACCTTCAATTGATAAAGAAGAAGATGGTGGTGAATTGTTGGCTCATCATGCCTTTTGGGAATACCCAACAAATACTCAAACAGAAAGAACTGTTACAGAGCTCATTTTTGTTAATGACAACATTGTTGATGGCGATTATTTGTTAAATCTTCAAATTGCACCTTTTGAGAACGATGCCTCGCCAAGTAAGCCGATTTTATACCAAATAATAGATTAATATTTTTTCGAAAAACAACTTGTTTCGAATTTTTATTTTGATAAATTTGTGTTTACAAAACAAAATTTTAAAGATGAAATTAGACGCATTGGACTTAAAAATACTTAAAAAGCTTCAGCAAAATGGTAAAATAACCAACCTGCAATTGTCGAAAGACATTGGTTTGTCGCCAGCACCAACCTTAGAACGAGTTAAAAAGTTAGAGTTGAATGGTTTTATAGAAAGCTACCATGCACTAGTAAACGAAGAAAAATTAGAGTTGGGAATAACAGCTTTTATGCAAATTTCATTAATTCGCCAACGAGATAATGCCATCAATGATTTTATTGCTCAAATAGCAAAAATTGATGAAATTATGGAGTGTTACAACATTACTGGTCAAGCCGATTATTTGTTAAAAATAATGGTAAAAGATATTAAACAATTTGATGTGTTGGTAAAAGAAAAATTATCGCCTATCGAACAAATTCTTAACATGCACTCGATGATTGTTATCAATAAAGATAAATATTCTAAAGTTTTGCCCTACACTTATAAATGAACATAGAAGAGTTTAGAGATTATTGTATTCAAAAAAAAGGAGTTACCGAGCATTTTCCGTTCGATAAAAATACGTTGGTTTTTAAGGTAATGGGAAAAATGTTTGCATTAATTGATGTTGAAGCGTTTGATTTTGTTAATTTAAAATCTGACCCTGAAAAAGCCGTTGAACTTAGAGAAAAGTACCAAGGGATTAAACCTGGTTATCACATGAGTAAAATACATTGGAACAGTGTTTATCTGAATACAGATGTTAGTGATAAGTTAGTTTTTGAGTTGGTTGATGAATCTTACCATCTGATAGTAAGTAGTTTAACCAAAAAATTAAAAGAAGAATTACAGAAATGATAAAACGGATAATAGGATATTTTTTACAGGGATTGTTATACACCTTGCCGGTTGTGGCAACCGTTTATGTTGTAATTGAAGCCATTATTTTTGTGGATGGAATAATTCCTGTGAAATTTCCAGGACTTGGATTATTAATTATTCTTATTTCATTTACTATTTTAGGGTATTTAGGAGGAAAATTTATTACCCCTAATTTGATAAATTTTGATAAGGTTTTAGATAAAATGCCACTTATTAAGATTGTATATACTTCCATTAAAGATTTGCTTTCTGCTTTTGTTGGAAAGAAAAAAAGATTTACCGAGCCTGTTTTGGTAAAAATGGAAGGCAATGTAGAAAGGTTAGGTTTTGTAACTCAGCGTGATTTATCCGATTTAGGAATTCCAGATACTAAAATCGCGGTATATATTCCATTTTCTTATGCAATTACTGGCAACTTAATTATTGTTCCAAAAGAATGTGTTACACCAGTTACAGGAAATTCAGCCGATATTATGAAATTTGTGATTTCTGGAGGTGTTACTGAGCTAGAAGACCATGATGAGGAGGAAGTAAAGAATTAATTTATTGATTTGCAAAAATGGTCAGCGAAATCATTCCCTTATCTTGATTGATATAATCCAGCTGAATGGACACTAATCTATCTTTACTATTCCACTCATATAAACTGTTTGTATTGGTTGGCGTTCCAAAATTAGCATCTTTTTCAATCATTCCTTTTATTTCATTAAGCACTTCTATAGCATTCGTTTCAAGAGAAAAATAGGTGTCTAAACCAACCTCGTAACAACCTGCAGCATCAAAAAAATAAGTGATTTTGTAAGAGTCATTATCGCCAATAGGGTATTCATATTCTAAATAATCTTCATCTTCTTTTACAAGAGAAGATTTTTTTTCTGATTTTCTAACCTCAGTCAGTGACTTGTTTAAATCTAAAATACGTTCGTTAATGGTTTTTACTTTTGTAATTTGTTCAAAATAAGAGTCGTTTCCAGTACAAGAAAACGTAAAAACAATAACGGATAGTATAATTATTTTAATTAATGAATTCATGATAATTAATGAGTAAAATATTTACCAAATGTACTTCAAAACTTGCATTAAATTTTTAGAATTCGTTAAAAGATTTTATGAGCATTAATACATTATTTTTGCCTCACCATGTTAGAAAAATACAAATACCACATTTGGCTCCATGTAATTGTTTTAATTTTCGGATTTACTGGTATTCTAGGAAAATTAATAGAAGCAAGCTCATACCTTTTAGTTTGGTATCGAGTTGGTATTGCTTTGGTTGCTATTGCAGGTTATTTTATTGTAATAAAACATTCACTAAATGTTTCCAAAAAAACACTTTATAAAATATTAGGGGTTGGTGTTATCATTGCTATCCATTGGATTACTTTTTTTGAAGCCATAAAACAATCCAATGTATCTGTTGCCTTAGTCTGTTTTTCAAGCAGTACCTTATTTACTTCTGTCATCGAACCTTTTTATTTTAAGCGAAAAATAAAAGCGTATGAATTAATATTTGGATTATTAATCATTATTGGTTTATATTTTATTTTTAGTTTCGAATTCAAATATTTTGTAGGTATGATGTTGAGTTTTTTCTCAGCTGCATTAGCCTCTTGGTTTACTGTTTTAAATGGAATGTTGATTAAGGAGACTAATTCAAAAACCATTTCTTTTTATGAATTGTTAGGTGCGTTTTCAATAGTAACTATTTACCTGATTGCAAAAAATGGGTTGGATATAAATTTATACAAAGTTTCTGTTCAGGATATAAAATGGTTGTTGATTTTAGGTACAATTTGTACGGCATTTGCCTTTATTGTAAGTGTGGAGGTGATGAAAAAAATTAGTCCATATTCTGTAACCATGAGCGTAAATTTAGAACCTATTTATTCTATTATTTTAGCCATAATAATTTGGCCAGAAACAGAAACCATGAGTTATGGTTTTTACATGGGAACCATTATTGTTTTAGCAACCATTTTTTTAAATGGATATTTTAAAAGCAACGAGAGTAAACTTACAACGCTAAAAAATTAGCCATCATTTCTTTACCATAATCAGTAAGTATGGATTCAGGATGAAATTGAACTCCATAAACGCTGTATTTTTTATGTTTAAACGACATAATTTGACCTTGCTCATCAAAGGAAGTAATTTTTAAATCTTTTGGAAAACTCTCCCTTTCAATTGCCCAGCTATGATACCTGCCAACATTTGTGTTAGTTGGAATACCTTTAAATAATAAATCATTTTTATCAATAATATCTATTTTGGTAGCAACACCATGATAAACTTGAGGAAGATTAATAAGTTTACCACCAAAAACTTCTCCAATAGCTTGCATACCTAAACAAACTCCTAATATTTTTTTGCTCGATGAATACTGCTGTATAATTTCTTTTAAAATACCAGCATCTTTAGGCAAACCATGCCCAGGTGAAAGAATGATGGTATTGTATTTTGCAACTTCTGCCAATGTGATTTTATCATTTCTAAAAACGTCAACTTTTTGATTGGAAACCCCCTCAATATAATGAAGCAAATTATATGTAAAAGAATCGTAATTATCTAAAAGTAAAATGTTGTCCATGTAAAAATTAAATCGTGTAATTTTTTACAAATGTAGTAGTTCAAAAGCAACATTCTATCTTTTATAGAATCGATTAAATAGGTTGATTTATAACTTAATAACTACTATTGAAAAGCTAAATAAGAAGAGTTATCGAAATAAATTAAAAAAAGGGTGCGAATTTTTTAAAAATATATACATTTGTTCTCCTTTTATTAACAAAAAATCGAAATTTAAAAACATTATATATTATGTCAACTTACAAAAAAGAAATTGATGCATTTATGGCACCTCTAAAACTGAAGCTTAGCCATGAAAAAGAATTTTTACAAGCAGTAGAGGAGGTAGCAGAAACAGTTATTCCTTATATCGAAAAACATCCAAAATACAAAGAAGCCAAAATTTTGGAAAGAATGACTCAACCAGAAAGAGCCATTAGTTTTAGAGTGCCTTGGATTGATGATAAAGGTGTTTTTCAAATTAACACAGGTTACAGAGTTCAGATGAATAGTGCAATTGGACCATATAAAGGTGGTATGCGTTTTCATCCAACGGTTAATTTAAGTGTAATGAAATTTCTAGCGTTCGAACAAACGTTAAAAAACAGTTTAACTTCATTACCAATGGGTGGAGGTAAAGGTGGTTCAGATTTTGATCCTCGTGGAAAATCTGACAATGAAATCATGCGTTTTTGTCAAAGTTTAATGACAGAATTGTTTCGTCATATTGGTGCAGATACTGATGTTCCTGCCGGAGATATAGGAGTCGGTGCTAGAGAAGTAGGTTTTATGTTTGGTCAATATAAACGTTTGGCGAATAGATTTACAGGAGTAATTACCGGAAAGGGTATTTCTTGGGGAGGTTCTTTAATTAGACCTGAAGCAACTGGTTATGGTGCAGTATATTTTACTCAAGAAGTTTTGAAAAATGTGGGCGAAACTATCGAAGGAAAAACTGTTTCTGTATCCGGGTTTGGTAATGTGGCTTGGGGTGTAGTTAAAAAATTAGATGAACTTGGGGCTAAAGTAGTTACTATTTCAGGACCTGATG
>CAYJMI010000143.1:0-6313 GCA_964371285.1 uncultured Vicingus sp.
AAATATCCAACTCTCTGGAGGCTTCAAAAAAAGTGAATTAATAAGGATCAACTAGATAGACATAGAGATGCTTACAAATCTAATTTCGCTTGCGTTGTGGCAATTGACTTTGAAGGAGCTGACGACCCAAATTCAGCCATAAACACAGAAGCCAATAAACACAAAATAAATCTAATCAGAGCTAAGGACTTAATGGTTCTTGTTTTGGTGTCAAGTCCAAAACAAATTGGTTTAAAACAACTTCGTGATTTTTTTGAGAATTGTCATACTGTTATTGAAACATCAAACTGGATTAACAAAATCAGAACTTCAGAAGTAACAAGAGGGCCAATTAAAGAATTGCTTGAAGAAACATTTAAGATTATGAAAACAGACACGGAACCATCAAGTTTGTATGCGATCCGAATCAGCAATCCTGAATTAAAAAAACATTCAATTGACTATTTAAAATCATTAGTACAAAGTCTTGAAAGACTTGTTCCTAATTACATTAGCATTTCTAATGATATTGTCAGTATTTCAGTACCACCAGAGAAAATTTTAAATGCAATAAATCAAACCTTTGCTACTGATGTTCCCTTGGAATTTCGTGACATTTACATAAATGCTTATTCGCCGATTAAATAAAAATAACCAAAGGTAGTGTGAGGAATTTTGTGTAAACGGTCTTTACAAGATTTAGTTTTTTTAGTGTGGGCAAAATTCAGTTTTGGCAGATAGACAAGCTCTATGGTAGGTTTTGGCGTTAGCGTGGCCTTGTGAAACCTGCCATTGTGTTGGCTATGTAGGTTAGCGTTTAATTGCAACATAAAAGTTATAATCAAGTTTACCAGACTCTATATATTCATACGTTTTCAGTCTTTCAAATCTCCGTGTATAGTTAAATATCCCCCAATCACTAATTAGTTTTTCACGTTCCTTTATTAGATGCAACAAATATGATTTGTAATTATTATCGCCATTTTCAATGTCAACTTTAATGTGTTCACTGAGCAATATATTTCCAATATTATCTTGGCAATCCAAAATGACAAAATCTGCTTTATCTAATAAATTCAGGTAAGTTTCTTTTGTCTCAAGATTCCATAAACACCATGCACTTTGTTGTTTCGCTAATTCATCATCTGAAATATTTATCTTTTTTACTAAATCAGAAAAAACGAAAACCCCCCCTTCCTTTAATACACTATGTATATTATTAAAAAGCTTCAATCTGTTTGGAATATGTGAAAAGGAATCTTCACTCCACACTATATCAAATTTACCAAGATCATGTTTAATTTCTAAAGCATTTAGGGCATAAACTGTTGCTTTATTGGTCAGATTTTGTTGTCGAATTGTTTTGGAAAGAAATTCAATCTGTTTATGATTTATATCAATGCCTGTGTATTTTAGGTTGGATGTCCGCGTCAAATAGTTAAATGAAGTTCCTAAACCACAACCAATTTCTAATATTGATTTATTATCGAAACTTGTATGTAATAGGGCTAATTCTATTAACTTCTGAGTTGCAAAGGAATATCCAATATGAAATGAGGGTAATGTTTTTATATACTCTATTGCATCATCGTAAAATGAAATAACTTTAGTGAAGTGTTGAGAAATTTCATCTGTTTCAAACAAGACTCTTATTGATTCCTTAGATTCATCATGGAATTTTTTAAAGCTCATTATATGTAATTAAAACGCAATAGAATTACTTAAAGCCAATTGTTCTTGATAAATGTCAAGTCCTTTTATTTCAATTTCGCCATTCAAAGATTCAACTGATAGATTTTCCCAATGAATCTCTCTTTTAAAAAGTACGTCAGAATCAAGTATTTCAAACCAATTCTTATCAAAAACCAACTGCCATCCTTTTATTGTGCTAGCAATAATGGAATTATATAATTGGTCGAAATCACTTGGTATCATAAACACTTTATTAGCCTTACTAATAGCTTGTAAAGTTCCATGCCCACCATGTGTAATTACAATAGTGTTTTCTTTTACAAGAGATTTGTAATTTATATTATTACCAACATATATAATATTAGATTGATTGTCTTTAGCTTTAATACCAGCAACAAATACTTTACTTTTTGAAAATTTGCTAAGATTTGTTAGGAATTCATCTGATGGAGATACTGTCCCTGCGGAACAGCATGTAATTAATAAATCAACCTTTTTATAATCATCCCAAGCATCATTAATTTTCCTATTCAGGTCTTTATACTCACCTATTTTCGATGGCTCATTAATACTTAAGTTTGGGATGATTATTTTTCCTGTTGTTTGAATTTCTTGCCAACTATTGAACACTTGATTTGTACCTATACTAATAAGCCTGTCTATTTGATCATTTAGTGTAATCCAAACTTGTCTGAGTAATACAGAGTGTTTTTCATTCATTGACAAATTCTCAGGAAATGGTAAATAACAACCATGCATTAATCCAATCCAAGGTTTAGAATATTTTGTGGCAAGTATTGCCGCTTGTATTCCAGGGTCACCAATTATTAATTCTGGCTGGATTTTATGGTAGATGGCTTCATTTTCCTCCAATAAAGATATATAACCACCTTTATCAATTATTCCAGAAGAACCACTAATTGAACAATGCACATGACGAGGAATTATTGCAATATCTGGGTGTAAAAACCGCTTGCAATAATCAATAAATGGTTCTGGAATTGATATATGTATGCTATAATCATTTACATAGTCATCTAACAATGTTGCCAACCGGAAAAAGTGTCCCAAGGCCGTACCGATATGCGGTATTGCTAGTATTTTCTTTCTCATTACCATTTTACTCGAAATAAAATTACTAAAGCAATTAAAGGGAAAACTGACATTGTCATAATACCATAATTTAATGGCAAAAACAATGTTACAAAAGAAATCATTATTGGACCAATTACTTGACTTATTCTGCCAGAAACTTCTAAAAAGCCAAATAATGCTCCCTTGTCTTTTTCTTTGGGAAATGATTCAGATAATAATGCTATTTTTCCTCTAATAATTGAATGATAAGCGCCAATAACTAAACCCAAAATCATTACTGGAACCCAGAATGATAATCCTATTGACATAAAGAATAGAAAAAAAGGTACAGCACTCCAAGTAACAACAATCCAGATTAATACTTTCCTTCCTCCAATTTTATTTGAAAGTATACCAAGTGAAAATGTTGAAATAATTGCTACAAGCTGACCAATTACAGAATAAATTAAAATTTTTGCTTCTGTCAACCCAGTATATTCTTTTAAGAAAATTGCAAAATAGTATGTAACTACAACTGCAACCTCACTTACTAACCAATAAATGATTAATAGTGTATATATTAACTTTCCATTTTCTGATTTAAAAATTTGAATTAGGTCAGACAATTTCCAATCCTGAGTAGTAACTGGTTTTTTATCAAGATCTTTTGAATAAGAAACAATAATCATTGGCAAACTAAAAAGAAAATTAAATCCTGCGGCAACAATGAAAATATTTCTGTAAATTTCAGGAGTTTCAGTAACAGGATGTTTTAAGTAGCCTAATATAAAACAGATTCCTACTGAAAGAATGCCCCCTAAATAACCCAATGCCCAACCAGCCCCACTGATTCTTTGAAAGCGTGTAGAATTAGCAATATTTGGTAAATAACTATTATAAATTGGTAATGCTAAATAATAACCCAAGGCACTAAAGAAATAAATAATTATTGCTATAGCAGCCTTTTCGCTAAAGTTAAAACTTAATAAAGCCGTTGCAATTACACATACCAGTGTTGTTAATGTCAACCAGATTGACCTTTTCCTTTTACTATAAGCTCTCGAAGCAAGGAGTGGAGATATGATGGCTGAAAATGCAATGACAATAGCAGTTAAAATACCCCATGCACTATTCCCATTGGGATTATCCTTAAAGATGTATTCTTTAAAGTATAATGCAAAACCTACTGTTGAAATCAGCAGAGCATGAGCAGAATTCCCCATGTCAAATGCATACCAGGAAATTATTCGGATTTTATTTTTCATTTTCTCGTTTGTTTAATATTTTCTTAGAACTAAATGATCTTGATACTACAACGATTCCTACGGTAAAAAACAAAGTTAACATATTGATTGTTTTACCCAGTTCGCCAAAATCTGGTACTGATCCATCAGCATTACTATAATCAATACCACCGCTGATAAAATATGGTATAAATAGCAGAAAAAAAGCAATTATTGTAAGAAAATAAATTGACGGTGAGTTTTCACGAGGTGCAGAGATAATTGTTAAATTTGTGAATAAGAATGCGGGCAGAAAAGGACTTTGTTCCCAACCAGTATATAGAATCAAAAGAAAATTAAGAATAATTAGTCCAAGTGAAGTTAGAATAACTGGAATTGTATAAAAGAAATTCTTCATTTTAATTTCTCTTAAGAAAAAGAAAAAGATTGCGAAATATAATCCCACAAGTATCACTATTCCAATAGCAATTGCCCCTAAATAGGTTACAAATTTAATGTTATTAAAAAGAAAGATTAATGATTCTATGAGTAAAAAGACTGTCACTCCAATGAAGGAAACGCCCCAATATTTTGAATCAGAAATATCAAACATTCTTAAATTGCAAAGAAGTGTTGGTAAAAATGTTTTCGCATCCTCTTCATGAGAATCTGTGACTATGGGATCTTTCTTTGAGGAAAATTCACATATCTTATCTGATAAGACAATTTGAGTGTCTTTATGTTTAAGAACACTAATAAAATTGGAGATATTTATCCAACTAGGTTTTAAATTATCATCCATTACAACATTTTTTTATATTATACAAATTTACTATTTACTGTATAACATGCCAAATTTTAAATTTCTTTTTTCAGTCAATTAACGTTTGTTCACCCTCTGTCTGAAACATTAAGAAAATCACAAAGGGGGCAAATTTGCTCTTTTGGCTGCCTTCTTTTGTCCGTTTATGCGTACGCAGGCAGACAAATGTGCATATGTGTGGCTTTCTGCTATTCTTTCTAAAGGGTCGGCAAAATAACCCATTTTTTTCCATTGTCATTTTGTTTCTCATTCTCAAACCATGTTCTTTGTCATTATCGTTGTTGCGGTCTTTTTCTTCGCCTTGCTAGTAACGGTTTATATCCCCACCAATCCTCTCCTCCACCCAAACCAACAGAATATAATTGCTATAACCTATTGATTTTATAACGATATCGCCGGCACATTCAATCCCTGTCATAGGAAAAGAATCGGATTAAGGATTAAGAAATAGTGGTTAATTAACTGATAATAAAATTAAAAGAAAATATTTAGATGATCGATATTGTTAAAAAAGATTTGCGGCCAGTTGCACATAAATAAAAACATTTTCCTAAATTTACCTCACCACCATCCTTTTAGTTAATCCATTTCATTAACCTTAAACAATTTGATTTATGGCTAAGAACCGTAACTACAACTGCAAGGATGTCGTTATGCTTATGGCATCCAAGACCATTGCCGAAAGGGACTAGGACGGCGGTCGGCGGTCGGCGGCCTGTCCCGAGGAGCTTGCGACGAGGGATCGGCAGTCATTAAGTTGTAATTAAGTGGTCATTAAGTTGTCATTAGGTTGTCATTAGGTTGTCATTAAGTAGTCATAAGGTTGTCATAATGTTGTCCTTTCCTGAATATCGAATTACTTTAAAATTTGATTTTTTGAATTTCGAATTTGTTTGGTGCTTGGAATTTGGTGCTTGGAATTTCATCTTCAGCCTGGCCAACATGGGAGCAGGCAGGAAAAGCGCCATAACCGATGCGGTACCTGTCACCGCCTGATGGCTTCTCCCACAGGTAAAGAATGAGCTATCAGTGTAACACATTTATATTGAAGAGGGCGTTTCTCCGTGAGGCGCCCTTCTTTTATTGTCAGAAACCTATCCATAGCCTTTAGCAATTCATCCGGCGGTCTTAGATACAGGTCATTAGTCATTAGTTATTCGTTATTGAGTCTTAGATGCTCATCTTTGGGTGTTAGATGTTCATCTTTGGGTGTTAGATGATCATCCAGGCGCGTTAGATGCCAATCCTGGAGTGTCAGATGGTCATGTTTGAGTGTTAGTTGCTTGTCTAAGTGACATAGAAGGTGTTCGATGGGATATAGGAACTTGAATTGAGGAGCTGGGATATGATTGATGACTGACGACTGACGATCATTCCTCGCTGCGCTCGTCTGGACAGGCCGCCGACCGCCGACCGCCAACCGCTGACCGCCCGATTATTCAAGCCCTTCGGGCTTGGGGTTTGTGCTGGGGGCTGCTTCCCGTGCGTTCCACACACGGTTATGCATATTTAAGCCCTTTGG
>CAYJMI010000144.1:0-6116 GCA_964371285.1 uncultured Vicingus sp.
ATTTTTAATTCCTACTTGTATTCCTCCAATACTTGTGAACTGATTCACGTGGATTTTTGGAATAAGCCCATACTTTTTTCCAGCTTCCAAAATTCGATTCGTTTCTTCCGGTGTATAGTAATTGGTTTCACAAAATACATCAATATAATTAGCCAATTTTTCTTCTTTTATCTTCGGTAACATCTCATTGATAATTAAATCAATATAAGCTGTTCTGTTTTCTTTGTATTCAACCGGAATGGCGTGAGCACCCAAAAAGGTTGATTTTATAGTTAAGTTACACGATTCTTTTAACCTTTTTATTACTCTTAACATTTTTAGTTCAGCTTCTACCGAAAGTCCGTATCCACTTTTAATTTCAACTGCACCTGTTCCCATCAACTGAATCTCTTTGATGCGTTTTAAGGCATCTTGATATAGTTCTTCTTCTGGCTTATTTTGTAATTTTTTTGCTGAATTTAATATTCCACCACCTTTTGCAGCAATTTCTTGATAGGTTAATCCATTAATTCTGTCTACAAACTCTTCTTCCCTGCTTGCAGCAAAAACTAGGTGTGTGTGTGGGTCGCACCATGTTGGAAAAACTAGTTGCCCCGTTGCATCAATTACTTCTAAATCAGTCCAATCTGAAACACCTTCCCAATCTACCATTTTTCCATACCCGACAATTAAATCATCTTCAATAGCAAGCCAAGCATTTTTAATGGTTGATAAATGAGCCATTTCTTTGCCTGACAGTTTTTGAACGGTAGGTTCTAAAACTTGAACCAACTCTTTGATGTTTTTTATGAGTATTCTTCCCATTGTAATTTCTTTAATGCTTCGAAGTTAGTAAAAATATATAAAAGCCCCTTAACTCCGTCAGCTGACGGAAGAATTAATTGTTTAAACCTAATATAAAATAAATTTTGAATTTCTAATCTCTCTCGATAGCTATCGGGACAAATTTCAATTTTCAAATTTTTAATGTTAATTTCGTAACTGATTATGAGTGGAAATTCTTTTGGACATATTTTTAAACTAACCACTTTTGGAGAATCGCATGGCATTGCCATTGGAGGTGTTATTGACGGTTGTCCTGCCGGGCTTGAATTGAATGTTGATTTTATACAACAACAATTAGACAGAAGAAAACCCGGACAATCAAAAATTACTACCCAACGAAAAGAAAGTGATACAGTTGAATTTTTAAGTGGAATTTTTGAAGGATCTACAACTGGTACACCCATTGGATTTACCATAAAAAATGACAATCAAAAATCGGATGATTATGAACACATCAAAGATAAATTTAGACCCTCGCATGCCGATTACACTTATCAAGAAAAATATGGTGTAAGAGATTACAGAGGTGGAGGAAGAAGTTCTGCTCGTGAAACCGCTTGCAGAGTTGTTGGTGGTGCTATAGCTCAATTGGTGTTAAAACATTATGGAATTTCAATAAACGCGTATGTTTCTCAAGTTGGAGAAATTGTTAGTTTAAAAAATTATCAGCAATTAAATTTAGAACAAGTTTATAACAACCCAATAAGGTGTGCCGACGAAAACTTGGTAGATACCATGTTTAATTTTATCGATAAAATTAGAAAAGAAGGAGATACTGTTGGTGGAGTGGTAAGTTGTGTGATACAAAAAGTTCCTGTTGGTTTGGGTAGTCCTGTTTTTGATAGGTTAGAAGCAGATTTAGCCAAAGCGATGTTGAGCATCAATGCAAGTAAAGGATTTGAGTTTGGTTCAGGATTTTCTGGGGTTACTCAAAAAGGTTCGGAGCATAATGATGCTTTTTATGTGGATAATAAAAGGGTAAAAACCACTACCAATAACTCCGGTGGAATTCAAGGTGGAATTAGCAATGGTGAGGATATCTTTTTTAGAGTAGCATTTAAACCTGTGGCTACGATTATGCAAAAACAACAAACCATTGATGTTGATTTCAATCAAACAGAGATAATGGGTAAAGGAAGACACGACCCATGTGTTTTACCTCGTGCTGTACCTATTGTTGAAGCCATGGCTGCAATGGTAATTGTTGACCATATTTTATTGAATAGAACTGTTAAATTATAATAGAAATGGAAGCGACGGTATTCACTAAACTTCTAACCTCATAAACTATAAAATGAAAAAACTAGCCTTGCATTGGAAAATATTGATAGGAATGGTATCAGGCGTATTATTTGCCATACTTCTTATTCAATTTACATGGGGTGCCGACTTTATAAAGGATTGGATTAAGCCTTTTGGAAAAATGTTTATCAATGCACTTAAATTAATTGCTGTTCCTTTAATTTTAGCATCGTTAATAAAAGGAGTTTCCGATTTAAAAGATATTTCGAAGTTATCCAAGATAGGTGGAAAGACTATTTTAATTTATGTAGCTACAACTGTATTAGCTGTTTGTATTGGTTTGATTATAGTAAACATTGTACAACCGGGCAAGAGTATTTCTGAACAAACCAGAACTGAATTATTAGAAAATTATAAGGATGATGCTCTTCAGAAGAAAGAAGCCGCTTTAAAACAACAAGATGCTGGTCCTCTTCAAGCATTACAGGATTTAATTCCTGATAACATAGTATCAGCAGCTTCCGACAATGGAAATATGCTACAAATTATTGTTTTTGCTATATTTTTTGGGATAGGTTTAATTTTAATTCCTGCTGATAAATCGAAACCAGTAAAAGATTTTTTTGACGGATTAAATGAAGTTATTCTAAAACTTATCGATTTAATTATGTTGGCAGCTCCTTATGGAGTTTTTGCATTACTCACTACTCTTGTTGCTGAATCGCCAAGTATTGATTTGTTTAAAGCCTTATTATGGTACGCATTTTCTGTTGTTATTGGATTGGTAATTATAATGGCTGTTTATGCACTTATCGTTAAAGTATTTGCTAAAAAATCTCCAAGTTTTTTCTTTAAGGGTATTGCACCGGCACAATTGTTAGCTTTTTCAACCAGTTCAAGTGCGGCTACTTTACCTGTAACCATGGAACGAGTTCAAGAACATTTAGGTGTTGATGAAGAAGTGGCAAGTTTTGTATTACCCATTGGAGCTACTATAAATATGGATGGAACCAGTTTGTACCAAGCTGTTGCTGCTGTATTTATTGCTCAAACCTTTGGAATGGATTTAAGTTTTGGAACACAATTGGGAATTATTGTTACTGCAACATTAGCTTCTATTGGCTCTGCCGCCGTACCTGGGGCAGGCATGGTTATGTTGGTTATTGTTCTTGGTCAGGCAGGAATTCCTGAAGCTGGTTTGGCACTAATTTTTGCCATTGACCGACCATTAGACATGTGTAGAACTACCGTCAATATTACTGGAGATGCTGCTGTTGCAATGATAGTAGCAAATTCAGTAGGGAAATTGCACGAACCACAAGAAAAAAATTGGAGTGATAATTATCATCGAACAAATTAATTTTTTTTCGAGTATTTTTATCCTATTAGTGATTCAATTCATCATAAATAACACTAATTTTAACACACTTATAAATAACGACTTAAAACTTTTTAAAAATGAAAAAAGCACTTAAAATTTTCGGATTCACCTTCTTAGCGTTATTATTAATTATCATTTCTCTTCCATTTATTTTTAAAGGAAAAATCATTGAAATGGTTAAAGAAGAAACCAACAACATGTTAAATGCAAAAGTCGATTTTGGCGATTTCGATATGGGTTTACTCAGTACATTTCCTGATTTTAATTTTTCTATCAATAATGTTTCTGTTGTTGGTATTGATAAATTTGAAGGTATTGCTTTAGCTGACATTAAAAATTTAACACTGAGAGTTGATATCATGAGTGTTATTAGTGGCTCAGAAATAAATGTTAAAACAATTAATATTTCAAATCCAACCATTAATGCCATTGTATTAGCTGATTCTACTGCAAACTGGGACATCATGAAGGTTTCTGCTGAAGATACTGTTACAACAGTTGAAGAACCATCAAATTTTAAATTAGGATTAAAAGATTTAACCATCACCAATGCTCGTGTCGTTTATAAAGACGAAACCATGAATTTACTCACAGAAATTATTGGATTGAACTTTAATTTAAGTGGCGACATGACTGCCGATTTTACTGCTCTTAAAACTCATACTACCATTGACACCTTGAATTTAAAAATGGATGGAGTAAATTACATGAAAAATGCAAGGATTGAAGCTAAAGCTGATATAGATGCTGACTTAAAAAATTCAAAATATAGCTTTAAAGAAAACGAATTTACTATCAATGAATTAATTCTTGGTTTAGATGGTTGGATTGCTATGCCAACTGGCGATATTGATATGGATATCAAGTTTAACGCTAAAAAAACAGATTTTAAAAACATCTTATCTATGGTTCCAGCAGTTTATATGACTGATTTTAAAAGTGTGAAAACTTCCGGAAAATTAGCCATAGATGGCTTTGCTAAAGGTGTATATGCCGAAAATAAATTACCAGCATTTGCTCTAAAATTAATTATTGAAAATGCAATGTTCAAATATCCTGTTGTTCCAAAAGCAGTTAACAACATTCAGGTGGATTTACGTATTAACAATGCTGATGGAGTTGAAGACCACACTGTAATTGATTTGAAAAAATTCCACCTAGAAATGGCAGGAAATCCTGTTGACGCAAAAATGTTATTAAAAACACCTATTTCTGACCCTGATATTTTAGCGAATTTAAATGCTAAAATTGATTTATCAACCATTAAAGATGTAATGCCATTGGAAAAGGGCGATGAAATGAACGGTATTTTTACTTCTGACGTAAGTATCAAAGGACGAATGTCGTCGATTGAAAAAGAACAATACCAAGATTTTAACGCTGAAGGAAACATGAAATTAGAAAACATGTTGTATAAATCAGATTCTTTACCTTATGATGTGATGCTTAACCTAATGAGTCTAAATTTTTCGCCACAACATGTTGAATTGGCTGCGTTTGATGCGAAAATTGGTAAAACAGATTTACAAGCCAACGGTAGAATTGATAACATTTTGTTGTATGTTTTTGCTGATGACCAAGTGTTAACAGGTAGATTTAATGTTTCTTCTACTTTGTTAGATGTAAATGAATTTATGAGCGAAACCGAACCTGCTGCTGCAACTACTTCTACAACTGTAGAAGAGCCACTTTCGGTTGTTGAAGTCCCTAAAAATATTGATTTTACTTTAACATCAAACTTTACAAAAATTATTTACGATAACATTCAAATTGATAATACCAAAGGTTTATTGGTAGTGAGAGATCAAAAAATTGACATGCAAAATTTAAGTATGAATTTAATGGGTGGAAGTATGGTTATGGATGGTTATTACGAAACTACCAATCCTAAAATTCCGGGAATTAAATTTGACATGAACATTAAAGATTTTGATGTACAAACCGTTGCTTCAACATTTACTTCGGTTACCGAAATGGCACCAATTGTAAAAAATACCCATGGTAAATTTAATACCAAGTTGGCTGTAAAAGGTATGTTAAACGATAAAATGGAACCGGATTTAAAAACTTTAAATGGTGATGGTTTTATGCAAACTCAAAATATTGAAGTGAAAGAATTTAAACCGATGGTTAAATTGGCTGACCTACTAAAAAATGATAAACTAAAAAATTACAGCTTAAACAATACCAACATTACTTACGAAATTAAAGATGGAAGAGTTTATACTAAACCTTTTGATGTTAAATTAGGAAATACAGTTGGTACCATGTCGGGTTCTAATGGCTTAGACCAAACCATTGATTATAAAATGGCATTAAAAATTCCAAGTAAAGATTTAGGGATGAGTGAAGCAGTTAATAAATTAAATGCTCAAGCATCTGGTTTAGGCTTGAATTTAAAAGCAGCTGAATTTGTAAATGTAGATGTACTAATAGGCGGAACATTTACCGATCCTAAAATTTCAACCAGTTTAAAAGGTGCTGCTACTAGCATTGTAAATGATGTGAAAGAGCAAATAAAAGAAAAAATTAACGTAGAAATTGATAAAGCTAAAGAACAAGCTATTGCCAAAGCAAAAGAAGAAGCTGCTAAATTAGTTGCTGAAGCTAAAAACCAGTCGAATAAGGTTAGAGAAGAAGGAAAAAATGCTGCAAATCAGGTGCGTGA
>CAYJMI010000145.1:0-5980 GCA_964371285.1 uncultured Vicingus sp.
TCTGCTTTCGATGTTACTCACGCTTTTGTAGCTTCTGCTGTTGCAATACTCATTTTTGGAATTATTGCTGCAAAACAACAAGACAAACATCAACGAATAACTGCTGATGCTCCTCTTGAAGGTGTGAAAATTGAGTGGAACAGAATTGTAGTGGTTGCCATGATTTTAGCAGGAGCAATAACCACCAACTTTTTGCTTGATTTTCCAGCTGCTGGGGTTTGGGGTGCTATTTTGTTAGGAGCCTTATTTACAAAAACACCTTGGAAAGAAGTTCCAAATGCAATAAAAGGAACTATCTTTTTGTTATCATTAGTGATGATTGCTTCTATGATGCCTGTTGATGAATTACCTGCTGCTTCATGGCAAACAGCCTTCTCGTTAGGATTTATTTCTGCTGTATTCGATAACATTCCATTGACTAAATTATGTCTTGAACAAGGAGGTTACGATTGGGGTATTCTAGCATACGCTGTAGGTTTTGGTGGTTCTATGATTTGGTTTGGTTCTTCAGCTGGTGTAGCTCTTTCAAACATGTATCCTGAAGCAAAATCAACACTTAGATACATTAAAGGAGGATGGCATGTTACTTTTGCTTATATTATTTCTTTCTTTGTAATGTTAGCTGTTGTTGGTTGGCACCCTCATGCTTCTCATAAAAAAGGCGAAGTAACACCAACTACCCAAGCAGTTGAAGTTACTCCAGAGGTGAAATAAATTGTTTATCTATTTAAAAAAAAGGAGCATTGAAAAATGCTCCTTTTTTATTTAATCATAATTACACTTAATATAAAATCAAAAGGTATTGAGCAGTATTTTAAAAAGATATGGTTAGGAGTTAATTAAGATGTATAGTTTAGGTTGGGTGTGTATAATTTATACTTGTTGGAATACTCTAAAATTATTCAATAAATCATATAGTAAGAAGCGAAGTTTAATTATGTTTATTTATCTTCGCTTTTTTTTAATGTATTTTTATAAAAAAAATATTAGTTAAGTCAACTTCAAAATGAACTTAAACAAGAATTTAATTTTCATGCATATTCCCAAAAATGCAGGAACTACATTAGACACTATTCTAAATAGAAGTTACCCCCTTGAAAATAGATTTGATATATACCCTATCGCTAATAACAAATTAAATACCGAAGAATTTATTAACTTATCAGATTCCGAAAGAAAAAAAATTCATGTGCTTAAAGGGCACATTGATTTTGGGATACATAACTATTTGTTTGGTGAAACTGGTTATATAACACTGTTAAGAAGGCCCGAAGAAAGAATTATTTCGTATTACTATTATATTTTAAGTTTACCCTCTCATCGGCTGTACCAAAAGGTTAAAAATGAAAACATGTCGTTGTATGACTTTGTTACCCAACTTAAAGACGGGGATATTAATAATGCCCAAATAAGAATTATTAGTGGGTTAAATGACACGGATGAAGTAATGTTGGCAAAGGCATTGGAAAACATTAAAAATCATTTTTCTTTTGTTGGACTTGTTGAAAAATATGATGAATCATTAATTCTTCTTCAAAACATTTATGCATTAAAAACCCCATACTATAAATCCTTAAATACAACCCCATTTAGAGTTATGGTAAATGATTTAGACCAAAAAACACTAAATGCAATTGTTGAATTTAATAAAGGAGATATACAATTGTATAATATTATTGAAAAGAAATTCAATACAGAACTCAACAATTTGAAATTAAAAAATATTAAACTAAAAAAATTGAAACTATATAATTTTCTTTATAAATTATACTCGTATAGCAAAGTAGCAATGTTAAAATCAAATAATTAGTTTAGATTTTTTTAGTATTATGTTTTTTAACTCTATACATTATTTAGTTTTTTTTCCAGTAGTAGTATTACTCTACTTTTTAACACCTTATAAATACAGGTGGATATTGCTTTTAGTAGCTAGTTACTATTTTTACATGGTATGGAAGCCTATCTATGCATTACTTATTGTTGTCTCTACACTTATCGATTATTTTTGCAGTATTAAAATGGGTAGTCTTGAAACAAAGGCAGAAAGAAAACCATATATCATCATCAGCATTGTTAGTAATTTATTAATTCTTGGTGCATTTAAATACTTCAATTTTTTTAATACGGCAGCTTATGATTTAGCTCAATTATTAAACATGAGATATGCAGTACCCATGTTTAATGTTTTATTACCCATGGGTATATCTTTTTATACCTTCCAAACGATGAGTTATTCGATTGATGTTTATCGGGGGACTATTAAGCCAGAGACTCATTTAGGTAAATTTTCTTTATATGTTACTTTTTTTCCACAACTTGTAGCCGGACCAATTGAAAGAGCTAAAAATCTTTTATCACAATTTCATTTCGAATATAAATATGACCATGATAGAACAGTTTCAGGGTTGAGGCTCATACTTTGGGGTTTGTTTAAAAAAATAGTGATTGCCGACCAATTAAATAGTATGGTTTATCACGTTTTTGATCAACCAGAAAATTCAATAGGTTTTTCTATATATTTTGCTTCGTTATTGTTTGCCCAATATATTTACTGCGATTTTTCGGGTTATTCTGATATTGCTCAGGGTTCAGCAAGAGTTTTAGGAATTAGATTAATGGATAATTTTAATTTCCCATTTTATGCAACTTCATTCAATAATTTTTGGGGGCGTTGGCACACTTCTTTAATGCAATGGTTTCGAGATTATTTAATGTTTCCATTAATAAGAAAAAAATGGAAATGGCAAACTGTTTTTATAGTAGTATTTTTAATTAGTGGTTTATGGCATGGAGCTGAATGGACATTTATTATTTGGGGTGCTGTAAATGGAATACTTGTAGTTTACTCAAAAGCAACATCAAAATTTAGAGAAAAACTTGCCATTAAATTTGGATTAGATAAGGTGCCGAGGATACGGCACTTTTTACAAATTTTGGCTGTAGTAAATTTGTTTGCCATACCAGGCATATTTTTTCCAGCAAAAAACTTTCACGATGCAAAAATTTTAATAACTAATTATTTTGTTGGATGGGGAGATTTAATAGAAAATATAAGTTTAAACTTAAATGGTTTCAGGCAAGAAGTATTGTATATGGGAAAAGAGTTTGAACCGTTTTGTGTAATAATGGCATTAATGGTAATTTTTGAAATAATTCAATGGAAAATTAGTAAAGATTCAATGGATAATTTTTTCACGAAAAAACCAAGATGGGTTACGTGGGGCATATATTTGTTTTTAACTTTTGCTATCATATTTATGTCTAATGTTGAAAAAGTACCCTTTATTTATTTTCAATTTTAATGAAGAAGAGCCAATTATATAAAATTTTAATTTTTGTGATATTACTTATTACAATTGATAGAACTTTTGGGTTTTTGGTTTCAAAACTTGCATTAAAATATAAACATGACAACAGATTGGAATTAGTTATTAATAATAAGTTAGATAAAGATGTATTAATTATAGGTTCTTCAAGGGCACTTAATGGAATTTGCCCTAAAACTATAGAACAAATTACTGGATTTACTTGCTATAATTTAGGTGTAAGTGGAACCAATATTGTATTCCACGAAACTATACTTGATCTCGTATTAAATTCAAAAAATATTCCTAAAACTATTATATATACTGTAGATGACCCTGCATCACTTTATAAATTCGATGATTTAGTGATTTATAAACAAGAAGAATTATATCCTTATGTATATAATGATTTTGTTAACCACATTGTTTCCAATAGGTTAGAAAAAGAAAATTGGGTAACGTCGGTTTCATTATCGTATCGAAATAATGTTAATTTTATGTCGGCAATAAAATATTTAGCTCGGGGGCATGAGGTAATTGCTCCAGAAATTAATAATATTGATGATTTTGGATCTAATTTAATGGAAGGGTTTCAAAAGGGCATGGAAGATATGAAGTACTTGGAAGAATACCCTTATTCTCTAACTTTAGAAGATAATCTATATTCTTCTACTCTGCTGAATATTATATCGAAATGCAAAAAAAATAATATTCAACTTATATTAGCTATTCCACCAGTTTATTATACTCCAAGTACAAAATTTAATAAAAGAATAAAACAACTGGCAAATAACCAATGTATAGTTTTAGATTATTCAAATGAATTTACAGAAAATAAGATGTTTTATAATTATGGCCATTTGAATAAAAATGGTGCCATCAAATTTTCTGAATTTTTATCTCCATACTTATTAAAAAGTCAATAGATGTTATTTACAGCACCATCATTTTTATTTTTCTTTTTACCAATAACACTGTTGTTAAATTATATTCTACTAAAATATAAAAGTAGAAATTTAGTACTATTAATATTAAGCTTGTTCTTTTACATTTTTGGTGAAGGTGAGTTGGTTTTCTTAATGATAGGATCGATTACCATTAACTTTTTTCTTGGTAAGTGGATTGAGAAAACAAAATCAAAAAAATCAATCATTATTGGGGTTGTAATAAACTTACTTATCCTTATTATAAATAAATACACAAATTTTTTAATCGAAAATATAAATTTAATTATTGGTGCTTTTGGTTATTCAACAATTGAGAACGTGTATATTAAACTACCTATCGGGATTTCTTTTTACACCTTTCAAAGTATTTCATATTTAATAGATGTTTATAGAAACAATAACAAAGCCCAAAAAAGTTATGTTGATTTAGCGTTATACGTTGCATTATTCCCTCAGTTGATAGCTGGGCCAATTGTAAGGTATAAAGATATTGCTGACCAGCTTATTAGTAGAATTCAGAATTTAGATAAATTTAAAGAAGGTGTAGAACGTTTTATTATAGGGTTAGCTAAAAAAGTTATTGTTTCAAATTCGCTTGCCTTGATTGCAGATTTTATTTTTGAATCTGACATTTCTAAAGTTGATGTTTCAACAGCTTGGATGGGAATTATATTTTATGCACTCCAAATTTATTTTGATTTCTCAGGTTACTCTGACATGGCTATTGGTTTGGGTAAAATGTTAGGGTTCGATTTTTTAGAAAATTTCAATTTTCCATACGTTGCTAAATCTATTCGTGAATTTTGGAGGCGTTGGCACATTTCGCTAAGTAATTGGTTTAGAGATTATCTTTACATCTCTTTGGGTGGAAATAGAGGGAGTAGTAAAAAAACGTATATTAATTTATTTATCGTTTTTTTCCTCACTGGATTGTGGCATGGAGCAAGTTGGAATTTTGTTATTTGGGGAATGATTCATGGATTATTTATTGTAATTGAAAGATTAGGTTTTGATAAAATACTTGATAAGTTAAAAATTATTAGAAATATTTACACGATTTTCGTAGTGTTAATTGCATGGGTATTTTTTAGGGTTGAAACATTCGGAGATGCTTGTAATTATATTAACGCTATGTTTGTTGGTACAGAAAATGAAATACACTATCATTATTCAATGTTCTTATCAAAAGAAATAATTATCATATTAATTTTAGGTATAATTATGTCTTTTGATGGATTAAATTTAATGTTGAATTATTTTAAACGTGTATTAAAAATATCTAATCAATCACTACTTACTTTTTTAGAATTATTGAAAAGTGTTGGTTTGCTTTTAGTGTTTGTTTATTGCATAATGAGTGTGGCTTCAGGAAGTTATAATCCCTTTATTTATTTTAGATTTTAATGAATAAATTACTAAATAATATTATATTAAGTATTGCTATTTCCTTAATAGGGTTTTTAATATTTATACAGTTTCTTAATATACTTTTCAGTCTATTGTTTTCATTTGTTATTCTTATCATTTGTTCAGTTTTTCTTTTTAAAACAAAACTTAATAATTTGAATATACTTAATATGTTTGTCGTTACAGCCTTTTTGCTAATGCTGATTGTACCGTTTGTAGCTGAAAAAGATTTAGAAAGTTTGGAGAAAAGACAACTAGCAGAATTTCCAGAGTGGAGATGGAGTAATGTGTGGGAGTTCTTTAAAAATTACCAAAAGTATT
>CAYJMI010000146.1:0-3772 GCA_964371285.1 uncultured Vicingus sp.
AGCCTGTATCAGTCATAATACCACAATACAAACATTCCGCTATTTCTTTGTCCATTTTATCCAATTCATTTAGTTTATCAATAAACTCATAAATCAGTTGAGAAGTTGAGCAACAATTGGTATCAACAAAATAAAAATTTGCAAAATCTTGCGGGTCTTGATGATGGTCGATAACAATTTTATAAGCATTGGTTTGAGCAATAAAATCACCCATTTCATCAATTCGTTTTAAACTGTTGTAGTCTAACGAAAATATTAAATCGCTTTTTTGAATAAGGTCTTTTGCCTTTTCGTTGTTTGAATCAAAATAAATAATTTCTTCCACTTTCGACATCCAGTTTAAAAATGTTGGAAATCCATCTGGAACCACTACTGTAACATTTTTGTTTATTTTTTTTAAAAACAAGTATAATCCTAATGACGAGCCTATGGCATCACCATCGGGAGATTTATGCGTAGTAATGACAATACTTTTTGATTTGGTGATGAGTTGTTTGATGTTTTGCATTTACCTAATTATTATAAATTAAAAAGCCCCGCATGTTGCAGGGCTAAATTAATATTATTTGACGGATTAAAATCCAGTTCCGTAGAATCCTTGTTTAGCAGTAGTCATCATTTCAATTAAAATCCCAACACAACCCATTTCACTCGATTTCATTAATTTTCCTTTGCCTGTTGATACTCCTTTTGCTTTTCCAGCACCACCTTCATCAGGTATAGAAATTTCTAAAATTAATCTTCTGGTTGTTTCAACAGAAAATTCAAGTTCTGAGGCATAATTATCGGTTGAATTATCGTACAATAATTCTTTTTGAATTTCTTCAACCACCCTAGTTTCCTTAGTAATTACATCTTTTTGTTCGCCTGTTGGATTGCCATCTGCATCATAAAGATCTTCTTTTTCTTTTTTCTCTACTACTTTTTCAACTTTTACTCGTTTAGTTTCATAAACTTTAAAGGTTAATTGGCTACCCAAGTTTTCGTCCATACAAAGCGATATTCTATAATCCTGCCCTTTATAAACCACCACACTTAACTCCGAAATTTGACCTTTTGAAAACAAAGCACTCTTAGACTGTCCGTTAGGTTTATACATTTCATTTTCTGATGGAGTACAGTATTCTGTATGAAAATAATTACAATATTGTGCTTTTGATATAGTTGGTAAAGCTAAAAGTGATAGCACAACTAGAAATATATTTATTTTACCTTTCATAATAATTATTTTTTTTATTTTTTGTCCCGATAGCTATCGGGATTGATACAACATTTCAAGCTTGAGCTTTTACAATATTGTTTCTTATTTCATTTACTTTATTTTTAATTGCGTTAAACTGTGCTTCAGTAATTTTAATATTTTCACCTCCACCAAGTACCATTTTTTTAGCACCAGCTTTTTTCTTTAACGAAATACCTGAGCCTGATGATTTATCTTCTAATCCATCAAATACAACTTTTAATTCTGTAAACCATCCTAATGCTTCCTCAACATCTGCTTCAGTTTTATATTTTTCTAAATATGCTAATAGGTTTTCTAAAGTTAATTTTTGGTCTGCCAATCTTTCAATAGCTGCTTTGTCTTTTTTATAATTTGCAGAATTACAAACAATATATACCGTTTCTAACCACCCAGCAGAAGCAACCAATCCTAATTTACCACCTTGCTCGTTTTGTTCTAAATATTCTACAACAGAAAAATAAGAGGTATTTGTAATTGCTACTAGCGAATCAGCATTATCTAAATTATTCTGAACTCTTTCGATTAAAGCTTTGTCAAAAGCAGAAGACAATCCAATTTGGTCGGCTAATTTTTGTACACTTCCAAAATATTTGATAGATTCTTGGTATTCCTCAAACGCAGCAGTATAAGCCAAATCAGCAGAATAGATACCAAAATTTAACGTTTGTTGTTTTGGGTCGGTATAAGAATTTACATTTTGAATGGGATTTAAAACAGCTTTGTTATACTTTAAACCACTTTCCTTAATAAATCCAAACATTTCATCAGGAGATGGAATTTGATAATAACTTTCGTTCTTAAGTTCTCCTATTACTTCTTCAATGATGTCATCATTTATTTCTTCTACTTTGTCTTCTCCTCCACATGAAGTTAAGAATATCATTGGCAGCCCAATTAATAATGCAACTGCTAATTTTGATTTTTTAATCATAATACAAAAATTTGCTTTTGTCAAAAGTATAAATATTTAGTTTAATCTCAATAAAATTATTCGATAAAGATATAAATTATTGCATTCAGTGAAAATTATTTTTTAGAAATAAGCAATAAACCTAGAAAAGTTAGTAATCCATTTACAATTAAAATCTCAAAATTAAACTGATAACCATTAAATAATTCAACAGAATAAATGTTTAGTAAATAACTAATTATTGGTGATATTATACATACTACGGGTACTAAATTATCTTTTACTTTCATTTTTGTAAATAAACCAAATGAATACAAACCTAATAGTGGTCCGTATGTATAACCAGCCGCTTTGAAAACAGAACTTATCACACTTTCATCGCTTATTAAACTAAATAAAAGAATGGTAACAAACATGATAAAGGATACCAATACATGAACTCTTTTCCTAGTACTTTCTTTTTTATCATTGGTTTTATTATCTATCGAAAGAAAATCGATACAAACAGAAGTAGTTAATGCTGTCATGGCTGAGTCGGCACTTGAATAAGCTGCTGCAATTAAACCTAATACAAATAAAACACCTGCAAAAACGTTTAAATGCTCTGATGCAATGAGTGGAAATAAATCATCTGTTCGAGTTGGAATTTGCAAGCCTATTTTATCGGCATAAATGAATAATAAAGCACCCAAAACTAAAAAAGCCATATTTACAAAAACCAGTATAAAGCTAAAAGTGAACATGTTTTTTTTTGCATCTTTAATATTTTTACAGGTCAAGTTTTTTTGCATCATGTCTTGATCTAAGCCTGTCATAACAATAGTAATAAACATTCCACTAAAAAATTGTTTTACAAAATGTCGTTTATCGTTCCAATCATCAAAAAAGAAAACTTGAGAATATTTACTATCTTTTACTTCATAATACATTTCACTTACACCTAAACCTAATTTGGAACTAATAATATAAATGGTAATACCAACAGAAATTAGCATAAATAACGTTTGCAAAGTATCTGTCCAAACAATGGTTTTAATACCTCCTTTAAAAGTATAAACCCAAATCAATAAAATAGTGATGGCTACGGTAACAAAAAACGGCACATTCCATTGATTAAATACTAATATTTGTAATACATTGGCTACTAAAAACAATCTAAATGCTGAACCGATTGTTCTGGATAAAATAAAAAAAGAAGCTCCTGTTTTGTAGGAATAGAATCCAAAACGCTCGTTTAAATAGGAATAAATAGACACTAAATTTAATCTATAATAAAGTGGCATCAAAACTGTTGCAATAACAATATATCCGAAAAAATATCCCATTACCACTTGCATGTATGAAAACTGAGTGGCACCTACCCAACCCGGAATAGAAATAAAGGTTACTCCTGAAAGTGAAGCTCCAATCATACCAAAAGCAACCAAAAACCAGTGCGATTGTTTTTTGCCTGTAAAAAAGTCGTCGTTATTAGCTCCTTTAGAAGTAAAGTAAGAAACAATAATTAACATTAAAAAATAACCTAATATGAAAGAACTTATTAATAATGGGCTCATGGTTTGTTATTTGAGATTTGAGATTTGAGATTTGAGATTTGAGATTTGAGATTTGAGATTTGA
>CAYJMI010000146.1:3872-5902 GCA_964371285.1 uncultured Vicingus sp.
AGATTTGAGATTTGAGATTTGAGATTTGAGATTTGAGATTTGAGATTTGAGATTTCTATAACAAAAATGGTGTATTTTTGGGTTTCATAAACACTAAGTATGTATTTTTGATAACAATTAAATGTTGACAGTAACCCATGCAAATTTCATCATCATCTTTTAATCAAGCTGTTGACCAGTTGTCGTCTTTGCCAGGTATTGGTAAAAAAACGGCTTTACGGTTGGTGCTTCACCTTTTAAACAGAAGTACAGATGATATCAAAATTTTTGGAAATTCGTTTGTGCATTTAGCTGATGAAATTAATTATTGCAGTTCTTGTTATAACATTTCAGAACACCAACTTTGTTCGGTTTGTTCTAATTTAAACAGAAACAATCAGTTGATTTGTGTGGTAGAAAATGTATTAGATGTTATTGCTATTGAAAACACTAATCAGTTTAAAGGAAAGTATCATGTTTTAGGAGGAATTATTTCACCCATGGAAGGCATTGGTCCTAATGATATAAAAGTGGCTGAATTAATTCATCGTGTTAAAGAAGAAAATATTACAGAACTAATTATGGCATTGAGTACTACTATGGAAGGTGATGCTACGAATTTTTATATATATAAAAAGTTAAAAGAATTTGACATTAAAGTTACCACTATTGCTAGAGGAATTGGTATTGGCGATGAATTGGAATACACCGATGAATTAACACTTGGCCGCTCCATAATTAATAGAATACCATTTGAAAATACCTTATCATTATAAAACATGAAGTTATCTATCATCATCGTAAATTATAATGTAAGATACTTTCTAGAACAATGTTTAACTTCTGTTTTAAGAGCTACTGCAACCATTGATGCCGAAATTTTTGTAGTAGATAACGAATCAAAAGACGGTTCGGTAGAAATGGTAAAAACTCTTTTCCCTGAAGTGATTGTTATTACAAACAAAAAAAATGTAGGTTTTTCAAAAGCCAACAATCAAGCCATTGCTATTGCAAAAGGCGAGTATATTTTATTGCTAAACCCCGATACAGTTGTTGAAGAAGATACGTTTGAAAAATGTATCCGTTTTATGGATAAACATCCTGATGCTGGTGGATTGGGAGTTAAAATGATTGATGGTAGTGGTGTTTTTTTACCAGAATCGAAAAGAGGTTTACCCACTCCGTCTGTTTCTTTTTATAAAATATTTGGGTTGTCAAGTTTATTTCCTAAGTCAAAAATATTTTCAAAATATCATTTGGGTTATTTAGACATCAATCAAACTAACGAAATTGAAATTTTATCAGGTGCTTTTATGTGGATGAGAAAATCGGTTTTAGATAAAATTGGTTACCTCGATGAAAGTTTTTTCATGTATGGAGAAGACATTGATTTGTCGTATCGAATATTAAAAGCGGGATATAAAAATTATTACTTTCCTGAATCAAAAATTATTCATTACAAGGGCGAAAGCACTAAAAAAGGTAGTATTAATTATGTGTTTGTCTTTTACAATGCCATGATTATTTTTTCGAAAAAACACTTTGCACAAAAAACAAAAGCATTTTCGTTTTTTATCAACATTGCCATTTATTTAAGGGCTTTTATGGCAATTGTTGTTCGGTTTTTAACTGTAATTAGATTACCTATTTTAGATACATTTATTATTTTAATTCTACTTGCTCTTTTAACATTATTCAAACCGTTTATTGGATTTCCCAATCAAATAGAAATAACCAATGAGTATGGTTTGTTAAATGTTTTAAATGCTTTATTCTCCATAATTATAGGGTTAACATTAACAAAATCATATACCAAAACGGTGAATATTTCTAGAACATTTTTAGGATTGGTTTTAGGTGCTATAATTCTTCTTGTATTAAACAGTTCTTTTCCAACCAATGCCTCTTTTTCAAATAAGTTTATAGCAAGTATTCTCGTCGGTGTTTTTATATTTATTCCATTTAGCCGAATTTTTTTATTTTACTTTGATAAATTAAAAATTAAACGAAACAGTAAAAAAACAATCTTAATTTCTGGAATTAAAGATTTT
>CAYJMI010000147.1:0-5834 GCA_964371285.1 uncultured Vicingus sp.
ATAACTCCGACTTTTGCAGCTGTAGGTCCCTATTGTTCAGGTGCAGCGGTTCCGGTGTTACCGACAACATCAACAAATGGAATAACCGGGACGTGGTCACCGGCAATAAACAATACAACGACAACGACCTATACATTTACACCATCAGCAGGGCAATGTGCTACCACAACAACATTAACGATAACAGTAAATCCCAATATTACCCCAACCTTTACAGCAGTAACAGCAAAATGTAATGGAGCTGCAATAGCAGCATTGCCAACAGTATCAAATAATGGAATAACAGGAACATGGTCTCCAGCAATAAATAATACGGTAACAACTTTGTACACGTTTACACCAACAGCAGGGCAATGTGCAACAACAACAACAATGACGATTACTGTTAATCCTTTACCAATTCCAACAGCAATAGCCGACAGTGTAAACTGTAATGGAGGATCAACAGGATTTGTAACAGTAACGGGAGTAGTAAATAGTCCAGGAGGGTTTAATTATTCGTGGAATACAGTACCAGTACAAAACACACAAACTGCAACAGGTTTACCAATAGGAACCTATACGGTAACAGTAACCGACCAAAATACAACCTGTACAGGACAAACAACAGCAACTATTTCTCAACCAGTAGTTCTAACAGCATCAGAAACACATGTTAACCCGACTTGTGCACAAGGCACCAATGGAACAGCCACAGCAAATCCAACAGGAGGAACAGCACCCTACACGTATTCATGGAATACCACTCCAATTCAACCTACAAAAACAGCAACAGGATTAACAGCAGGCACATACATATGTACCATTACCGATTATCATGGCTGTATAACTACTACAACAGCAACTTTAACAGACCCTGCTGGAATGGTATTGAATACCGTAATGTCACAAGCAAATTGTGGTTTGCCAGATGGTTCTGCAACAGTATCAGTAACCTCAGGAGGAAGTGGAAATTTCAGTTATTCATGGAATACTGTTCCAGTACAAAATACAGCTATCGCATCTAATATTGGAGCAGGAACATATATTGCTACTGTTACCGATATTACGTTGGGTTGTATTTCAAAAGATACCATCATCGTTACAACAACAACAGGCATAACAGCCACGGCAGTTTTTATCAGTGATGCATTATGTAATGGTTCAAATGATGGAAAAGCATATGCATTTCCAACAGGAGGAGCACCAATTTATACGTATTCATGGAATACAGTACCAGCCACCATAAATGATACATTAACTGCAGCAGCAGGAACATACACAGTAACCATTACCGATGGCTCAGGATGTTCAGGAACAGCAACAGTAACCATAGGACAACCAACACTTGTAGTTGCATCAATAACAGGAAGCACGAATGAAACCTGTTTAGGAGCAAACAATGGGACAGCAACAGCAGGAGGAGCAGGAGGGACAGGCACATATACCTATTCATGGAATACAACTCCAGTTCAAAACACACAAACAGCAACAGGATTAGCACCAGGAACATATACTGTAACAGTTAGTGATGGCAATTTATGTCCAGCAACAGCTAACGTAACAATTAACCCGGGTCCAACAATGACTGCATCACATACCTCTACCAATGTTTCCTGTTTTGGAGGATCAAACGGTGCAATTAACGTAACCGTATTAGGAGCACCTGGAGCAATCTCTTACAACTGGATGCCGGGATCAATAGGCTCAGAAGACCCCATAGGATTAACCGCAGGAACATATATCTTAACAGCAACAAGTATGGGCTGTTCGGTAAACGATACCGTAATTATAACACAACCAACACAATTGGTAGCAGCAATAGATTCGGTTATTGATGTAATTTGTAACGGTGGTGCCGATGGGCATGCACACGGTTCAGCAACAGGAGGAACAGGAGCTTATAGCTATTCATGGAATACCGTTCCCGTACAAAACACCTCGGCTGCTTTTGGATTACCTCAGGGAGTATATACATTAACCGTAACAGATGGTCTAGGTTGTCAAACCACCATAAACGCAACCGTAAATGAACCAGCACCATTAGCTGTAAATACAGGAAGTATGACAGCATATTGTGGAGTAAATCAAGGAACAGTATGGGCATTTCCAACCAATGGAACAGCACCATATACATACATTTGGGATTCTTCAGCAGTAGTATTAGGCTCAACAGATACCCTAAGCGGTTTATATCCAGGCTCCTATCACTTACAAGTGTTAGACAATAATGGCTGTAAATTTATTGGAGACGTAGTAGTAAATGCAGCACCAGGTGGAACTGCATCAATTTCTGCCACAACAGATGTAAGTTGCAACGGAGGTAGTGATGGAACAGCAACCGTTTCGATGAGTGGAACTTTTCCACCATATAATTATCAATGGGATGCAGCAGCAGCAAACCAAATCACTAATCCTGCAACAGGATTGGCATTAGGAACTTATGGCGTTAATGTTACAGATGCTTATGGATGTGTAATGGCAACCACAGCAACTATTACAGAGCCAACACCATTAACAACAACGTTAACACAAAACAATACCGTATGCCCTAATTCATGCGATGGAACAGCAACAGCGACTCCATCAGGAGGAACATCACCATATTATTATTTGTGGAACGACCCATCAACACAAATTACACAAACAGCAATATCCTTATGTTTAGGAACATTTACAGTACAAATAACAGACGATAAAGGATGTAGTATCAGCGACAGCATTGCGATAAACAACCCACTGGCAATGGAATTGGATACTACAGTTATAGAGGCAAACTGTAACCAAGCCGACGGAAGTGCAGAAGTTTTTATCACAGCCAACGGGCAAGCACCATTTACTTATGCGTGGACAGATGGCGTTACTACGTTAAGCATGACCAGCCAATTATCAAATGTTGTAGCAGGAACATACTTTGTAACAGTAACCGATGTGAATTTGTGTAGCGTAACCACACCAGTAACCATCCCAAATTTAGCAGGGCCACAAATAGATTCAACATCAAAAGTTGATGTACTTTGTTTTGGAGGAAACAATGGCTCTGCAACAGTAAGTGTTTCAGGAGGTGCCTCTCCTTATACCTATGCCTGGAACGATGCATTAACACAAAGTACACCTTCAGCAACAAACTTAACAGCAGGAACTTATATTGTTGATGTAGTTGATGACAATGGATGTAACTTATCTACATCGGTAACGATAACAGAACCAACCCAATTAACTTTAACAAGTGGAGGAATAGACCCAACCTGTTTTGGATATTCAGATGGAACAACATGGGTAAATGCACAAAATGGAACAATGCCCTATACCTATTCGTGGAACGACCCTTCGACTACAGCCAACGATACTGTTTCAGGATTACCTGTTTCAGCAGGAGGATATACCGTTACAGTAACAGATTTTAACGGCTGTATAGAAACAGCAAATGTTATTTTAACCGACCCTGCCTTATTTACGATAATTGTAACAGGTACAGATGTATTGTGTAACGGAGGCAATGATGGATCAGCGGTAGTAACAGAAAACGATGGAGTATCCCCATTCACTTATTTATGGAACGACCCTTCAACGCAGAGTACACAAACAGCTACAGGACTAACAGCAAATACGTACAATGTGATAGTTACAGATGATAACAATTGTATTGCAAATGGTTCAATTACCATCAACGAACCACCTTTATTAACCATTGTACAAGATACAGTTTTAGATGTAAGTTGTTTTGGAGGAAATGATGGATTTGCATCGGTAACTGTAAACGGAGGAACAGGAGCTTATGCCTTTACATGGGAGTTGGGCAGTACGCTTGTTTCTACCCTACAATCACCAAGTACGTTAACAGTGGGAACCTATTTAGTTACGGTTACAGATGACAATGGATGTTCATCAGCAATTTTTATTACAGTAAATGAGCCAACACCTATCTCTGCCAATTATGTAGCAATAGATGCTTTATGTGCAGGAGATAACTCTGGTTATGCTTATGTTACTGCATATGGAGGGATTGCTCCTTATACTTATCAATGGGATGCTACTGCGGCTTTACAACAAACCGATACGGCTTTTAATTTAACCACTGGTACATATAATATGGTCATTACTGATGACAACGGATGTAATTTACCAATAAACGCTATTTTTATTGATCAGCCTCCAGCACTTGTATTCTTAACATCAACAAGCTCTCCTTCTACCTGTGGATCGAACAATGGAGAAGCAAGTGTATCAGTAGGAGGAGGATCAGGAACTTACAACTTTGCATGGAACACTACACCGGCACAATTTACTGCAATAGCATCCAACTTATCAGCAGGAAATTATACTGTAGTGGTAACCGATCAAAACGGATGTTTAGATTCTACCAACGTAAACGTAACCGATTTAGGCAGCCCGACAGTAACCATACCAACTTCAACAGATGTAAGTTGTAATGGTGCTGCCGATGGAACAGCAACAGCATCAGTAACAGGTGGAGTTTTACCCTATACTTATGCTTGGAATACTTCTCCAATACAAAATACTATCACAGCCACAGGTCTAGATGCGTTAACCTATAACATTACAGTAACCGATAGCAATGGTTGTGTATCATCAGCTTCAGTTGTTATACAACAAGCCAATGCTTTAATTGCAGTAATTGGAGCACCGCCAACCAACGTAAGTTGTAATGGAGGTAGCGATGGAGCTGCCATAGTAATGACAGCTGGAGGAACAGCTCCAATAACGTATTTGTGGAATGATGCAGCATCACAAACCACCACAACAGTATCAAATTTAATTGCAGGAACATATATTGTGGTGGCTACAGATAGCAACAACTGTACAGCATCTGATACAGTTACCATTACTGAGCCAGCAGTTTTAGTAGTTGGATTAGATACATCAATCAACGTTAGTTGTAATGGATTATCTGATGGTTTTATTGATATTAATGTTTCAGGAGGAACTTTTCCTTATACATCGTATGTTTGGACACCAAGCGTCAGTACAGGTCAAGCAGCCAATGGATTAGCACAAGGAAGTTACGATGTTGTAGTAACAGATACTAAAGGATGTACAGCAACCAATACCTATGTAATCAATGAGCCTACGGCACTGTTAATTACCATGGACAGTACTGCATCAACATGTGGTAACGCTAACGGTAGTGCCGAAGTAACTTCAACAGTTGGCGGAACAACTCCTTATTTTTACAATTGGAATGATCCAGCAAATCAGCAAACAGCATTAGCAGATAGTTTGTCAGCAAATACTTATAATGTAACAGTTACTGATAATAATGGCTGTTCAATTTCAAGCAGTATAACGGTAAACGATTTACCAGGTCCAATCATTGATTCTGTTACTAAAACAAATGTGTTATGTTCTGGTGAATTAAATGGAACGGCAACAGTATTTGCTTCAGGAGGATCTGCTTTAGATTATGCATGGACTCCTTCAGGTCAAATTACATCAACAGCTGCTGGTTTAGGAGCGGGAGTATATTCTGTTACAGTAACAGACATCAACGGATGTTCAACCAGTCAAGGTGGAATTACCATTACACAACCATTTCCAGTAACAGCAGATATAAATATGCCAGCTACAGCTTGTTATGGTCAAATTATACAATTGTTTGGAGTTGGTGGTGGAGGAACACCATTTGCCGCTCCGGCAAGTCCTTACAATATTTCATGGGGAGCTCCATTTAACATTACTTCATCAGGGTCGTTGTATGATACGGTAACAACTAATACCACCTATAATATTGCTGTGGTAGATGCCAATGGATGTACTATAATTTACCCTGAATCAGTTGTAGTTGGAGCTCCTTTAAATATATCTGCTTTTGACTCAACCATTTGTGAAGGGGA
>CAYJMI010000148.1:0-4630 GCA_964371285.1 uncultured Vicingus sp.
GATTCTATTGCTGGGAACTTAATTGCTGGTAATTACTCAGTTACAGTAACTGATAACAATGGTTGTACTTCAATAAGTAGTGGAACTATCTCGCAACCTGCATTGTTAGTTTCAAGTATCAGTAACGTTCTTAATGTAAGTTGTTTTGGAGGTAACAATGCTCAAGCAACTGTTTCTTCTGTAGGAGGGACTACTCCTTATGCCTACTTATGGAGTAATGCTGATATAACTGCCACTTCCAGTAATTTAATTGCTGGAACATATACGGTTACTACCACTGATAGCTTAGGTTGCATCGATATAGATACTATTGTAATTATTCAACCACTTGCTCCTTTAACCTCTACAACCAACTCAATTGATAATCCTTGTTTTGGTGACAATCTTGGTAGTGGTTACGTTACACCTTCTGGGGGTACAACACCTTATACTTATTCATGGAATCCTGTTCCTTCGATTAACGATTCTATCAGCGACTTACCTGCTGGTATCTACTTCGTTACTGTTACAGATACACTAGGTTGTACAACTAATAATTCAATCACGATTAATGACCCTACTCTTTTAACCATTACCTTAACCCAAACCAATGTAAGTTGTAATGGTGGAACTAATGGACAAGCAATAGTAACACCATCAGGAGGAACACCAAGTTATTCGTACTTATGGAGCAATGCAGATGTTGATTCTATTGCAGGAAACTTGTCTGCCAATACCTATACACTTACGGTTACCGATTCTAAAGGTTGTACAGTAGATAGTTCTGTTGTAATTACTCAACCTTTATTACTTACTGCTACATTAACAAAAACTAATGTAAGTTGTAATGGAGGTAACAATGGACAAGCTGTTGTTACTCCGACAGGAGGAACTACTCCTTACGCTTTTTTATGGAGTAATGCTGATGCCGATTCTATTGCAGGAAACTTAATTGCAGGTACTTATTCGGTAACTGTTACCGACGCTTTAGGCTGCACATTTACCGATTCTATAACGGTAACTCAACCTGCACCACTTAACTTTACGTTTAGTCAAACCAACGTAAGTTGTTTTGGTGGTAACAATGGAGTAGCATCAGTTATTGTTACTGGTGGAACTTTACCTTTCACTTATTCATGGAGCAATGGAGATGTTGATTCATTGAATACAGGACTGATTGCTGGTACTTATACATTAACTGTCACAGATGGTAAAGGTTGTTCTTTAGTAGATTCCGTAATCATAATAGAACCGCTTGTATTAGCACTTTCCTCAACCGATTCTGATGTATTGTGTTTTGGAGAAAATACGGGTTTTTCAACTGTTCATGCAACTGGTGGTAATCCAACTTATAACTTCAATTGGTCGCCATCGGGTGGTTCAGATTCTACTGCTGTGGGGTTAAGTGTTGGAACTTATACTGTTGTAGTTATTGATTCTAAAGGTTGTACCGATTCTATTGATGTTGTTATTAATCAACCTGCAACACTTTCTGTTTCAACAACACAAACTGAAGTAAAATGTTTCGGTGCTAATGATGGTGAGATCGTAGCTTTACCTCTTGGTGGAATGTTACCATATACTTATCTGTGGAGTAATACTGATGTTGATTCCATTGCTAATAATCTAATCGCAGGAACATATACTATAACAGTTACGGATGCTAACGGTTGTATCACATCGGATAATGCAACAATAACACAACCAGCTCTTTTATCCTCAAATATTAACAACAGCAATAATGTTAATTGTAATGGCGGAAATGATGGAAGTGCATTGGTCAGTACATCTGGAGGAACTGTTCCTTATACTTATTTATGGTCAACCACAAACACTGCCACTTCTATTACAAATCTTGTGGCTGGAACTTATACCCTTGTTACTACTGATAGTTTAGGTTGTATCGATAATGACACTATCACCATAACCGAACCTCTTGCTCCGTTGACCCTAACAATGTCTGCTACTCAAAACACTTGTTTTGGTGCTAATGCAGGAATAGCAAGTGTAGCTCCTTCCGGTGGAACATCACCCTACACCTATTTGTGGAGTCCTATGCCTTCGGTAAACGATACTTTATTTAATCTTGTTATTGGAACATATTCAGTTACAGTAACTGATACTAACGGATGTGTGAAATCAGATTCTATAACGATAACAGAACCTACTAGAATTATTAGTAGTTCGACAACTGTAACTTCTACTTGTGGAGTAGCAAATGGAGAAATACATGCAACAGTAGCAGGTGGAACTCCTGCCTATACTTATTATTGGTTACCAGGTGGAGAAACAACTCTTGATGTAACAGGAATACCTTCCGGAAGTTATACTTTTCTTGTAACTGATGCAGTTGGTTGTTTAGATAGTTCTATAGTTAATGTGGGAAGTACAATTCGACCAACGCTTACAGTTGATTCTATCATAAATGTAAGTTGTTTTGGCGGAAATAATGGAGTAATAATGGCAAGTGCAACTGGTGGAACTGCACCGCTTTCATACTTATGGTTAAACACATTGGTTACTGATTCCATTGATTCAAACTTAGTTTCTGGAAACCATGTGTTGCAAGTAACGGATTCTGTTGGTTGTCAGGATTTTATTACAGTAGAAATAACTGAGCCGGACACTTTACAAAGTGTTTTAATTGCCACTAATGTTACTTGTAATGCAGGAAATGATGGAAGTATTGAAGCTTTCATTAATGGAGGAATCTTACCATACGCATATAGTTGGTCTGGAAATGGAGATACTGGAAACATCTCTGACACTTTGATAGCGGGTACTTATACATTAACTATTGTCGATAGTAACGGTTGTCAGTTTATAGATTCTACAACCGTTATTCAACCAACTCCATTATCACTAAGCGTTATAGGTTCTAATATTAGCTGTTTCGGGGGTAATAATGGAGTCGTTCAGGCAATTGCTGGAGGAGGAACTCCAAATTATATCTATAGTTGGTCTAACGGGCAAGGTGCCGATTCTTTAGGTGGTTTAATCGCTAACACATATATAGTTACGGTTACAGATGATAATAGTTGCTCAATTACTGATTCTATTACACTTACCCAACCTGCATCAGGATTAAGTTTAACCTTAACCAATACCAATGTAAGTTGTAATGGCGGTAACGATGGAGAGTTTGTGGTTATTCCAAATGGAGGAACAACGCCTTATACCTACTTATGGAGCAATGCTGATGCAGATTCAATTGCACAAAACCTTATTGCCGGTAATTATTCTGTTACGGTTACTGATAATAATGGATGTCCAGCTATTGGTAATGGAACGGTTACTCAACCAACACAATTGATTTCTAACATCAACACATCAGTTAATGTAAGCTGTTTTGGAGGAAACAATGGCTCGGCTACGGTTACGACATCTGGAGGTACAACTCCTTATGCTTACCTATGGTCAACAGGCGACATTACAACTACTACAAGCAATTTAATAGCTGGTTCATATTGGGTAACAACTACCGATAACAAAGGATGTCTAGATGCAGATACGATAGTAATCACACAACCTTTAGCACCTTTATCTTCTACTACTACTTCTACCGATAATTTATGTTTTGGAGATAGCGAAGGTTCTGGTTTTGTAACTCCTGCAGGTGGTACTTCACCTTATACCTATTTATGGAGTCCTATTCCTTCAGTAAATGATAGTATTGATAATTTAGCGATAGGATCTTATTATGTAACGGTTACCGATACTTTAGGTTGTTTTACTAATGATTCTATAAGCATTAATCAACCAACACTTTTAATCCTTGCTTTGACTCAAACCAATGTGAGTTGTAACGGTGGAAGTAATGGAGAAGCCATTGTAACTCCATCAGGAGGGACACCAAATTATTCTTTCTTATGGAGTAATGCTGACGCTGATTCTATTGCTGGTAATCTTGCTGCAAATACGTTTACTATTGCTGTTACCGATGCTAATGGTTGTTTAGAAAATGGAGCAGTAATCATCACTCAACCAACTCTTCTAACAGGAACGTTATCTAAAACTAATGTAAGTTGTTCGGGTGGTAACAATGGTACAGCAACTATTGCCACCTCTGGTGGTACAACTCCCTATTCTTATTTATGGAGTAACGGTGATACCAACCCTACTACCAATAATTTAATTGCAGGAACTTATTCAGTAACTGTTACCGACAGTTTGGGCTGTAATTTCACTGATTCTATTACCATTACTCAACCTTTACCGCTCAACTTTACTTTTACTAAAACTAATGTGAGTTGTTTTAGTGGTAACGATGGGGTTGCATCTATTGTGGTTACAGGTGGAACTTTACCATATACGTATTCTTGGAACAATGGCGATACCGATTCACTTAATACTGATTTAATTGCTGGAACCTATATTTTAACTATTACCGATGCTTTAGGATGCTCACTAATTGATTCTGTAACGATTACTGAGCCTACTGTACTCTCATCAACCATGGTAACAACCAATGTGGGTTGTTTTGGAGGAAATACTGGTAGTGCAACAGTTACTGTTATTGGAGGAACATTGAATTATAGTTACCTATGGTCCAATGGTCAGGCAGCTGATAACATTAATGCATTATTGGCTGGAACTTATATAGTTACGGTTACAGATGATAATAGTTGCTCAATTACTGATTCTATTACAC
>CAYJMI010000148.1:4730-5730 GCA_964371285.1 uncultured Vicingus sp.
ACAAAACCTTATTGCCGGTAATTATTCTGTTACGGTTACTGATAATAATGGATGTACAATAGATTCTACTGGTATTGTTACGGAGCCTACCCCATTAACCACCCAAATTGTAAATGTGGTAAATACATTTTGTGGACTGGCAAATGGATCTGCTTTGGTTACCGCAACTGGAGGGACAGCTCCTTATACTTATTTATGGTCTAATTGGGCTTTAACTGATACTATTACTAATGTTTTAGCTGGATTTTATTCTGTTACAACAACTGATAGTAAAAACTGTACTCAAATCGATACTATTACAATTACAGATGTTCCAAACCCTCAAGTAAACATTACTTCTTCGTCGGATGTGTTATGTTTTGGAGGAAATACAGGAACAGCAACTGCAACACCTTCTTTAGGAATTCCTAATTATACATACATGTGGGCACCAAGTGGTAATAATACAGCAAATCCTACCAATCTAATGGTCGGAACTCATTATGTTACTTTAACTGATGGAAATGGCTGTACTGCTACAGATTCTGTAATAATTGGACAACCTACACCTTTAAGTATTATAATAGATTCCATTACAATTGTAAGTTGTTTTGGAAGTTCGGATGGGCAAATTGAAACCTCTGGTAACGGAGGTACTCCTACATATTCGTACAACTGGTCGAATGGTGATACAACTTCTACAATAACAAATTTGTTAAGCGGGTCTTATACATTAACTTTAATAGATTCGAATAATTGCTCTGTAAACCAAGTAGTTGTAGTTACTCAATCAGCTGTTTTAGATGCATTTATTGGATTAAATAATGATGAAAATTGTATTGGAAGTGAAGATGGAAATTCTACTGTAACCCATCTTGGTGGTACCCCACCTTTCTCATATAGTTGGAATACCATACCCATACAAATCACAATGACTGCCACCAATTTAGCATCGGGCACTTACAGTGTTGTTGTTACTGATAACAACGGGTGTGTAGATACTGCAACTACAATTATAGGC
>CAYJMI010000149.1:0-5632 GCA_964371285.1 uncultured Vicingus sp.
GGGTTAATGCCATTGTCGACCAAGTACACTTCAAGAATTGTGGTGGTAAATGGGTATATATTCGAACCATTTGCAAAAAGGTATCAATTAAATTTTCAAAATTTGGAAGACACTCTTGCAGCTAAAACGCTATTAGACGATGTTTATAAACTGGCTAGTTACATTGATAAATCAGCCTTTTGGAGTTCACAAATTGAACAAGTGTATGTTAATAAAGATTTCGAATTTGAGCTTATACCAACCGTAGGAAATCATAAAATTGTACTGGGTGGAATAGATAATTTGCTCATGAAGTTTAATAAGCTAATGGTTTTTTACAAAAAGGGATTGCCAAAAACAGGATGGAACGAATATTCTGAGATTAACTTAAAGTATAAAAATCAAATAGTTTGTACAAAAATATATAATTAGTATGGAAGCCACATCATCAGAAATAGTAGTAGGTTTAGATATTGGAACAACTAAAATTGTTGCTATTGTTGGCCGTAAAAACGAACATGGTAAACTTGAAATTCTTGGAATGGGTAAATCCGAATCTATTGGTGTTTCTAGAGGTATGGTTTCTAATATTGATAAAACAGTTCAATCCATTAAATTGGCTGTTGAAGATGCAGAAGCAAAGTCGGGTGTAGAAATAAAAGTCGTAAACGTTGGTATTGCTGGGCAACACATTAAAAGTTTACAACACAGAGGAATTAGAGTTAGAAGTTCGGTTGAGCATGAAATTAGCCAAAACGACATCAATTTATTGATTGATGATATGTACAAGTTGGTAATGTTGCCAGGTGATGAAATTATTCATGTTTTACCCCAAGAATATATTATTGATAACGAACAAGGCATTAAAGACCCTATTGGAATGGCAGGCGTTCGGTTAGAAGCAAATTTTCATATCATTACTGGACAAGTTGCTGCAGCTAAAAACATATTTAAATGTGTGAATAAAGCAGGGCTAGAAGTAAACGAATTAATTCTAGAACCATTAGCATCTTCGGAAGCGGTGTTGAGTATGGAAGAAAAAGAGGCTGGTGTTGCATTAGTAGATATTGGTGGTGGAACTACTGATATCGCTATTTTTCAAGATGGAATTATACGACATACTGCTGTTATTCCTTTTGGCGGAAATGTAATTACTGAAGATATTAAGGAAGGTTGTGGAATTATAAAAAATCAGGCTGAATTGCTAAAAATTAAATTTGGTTCTGCTTTAGCAAGTGAAAGTCAAGACAATGAAATTGTTTCAATACCAGGTTTAAGAGGAAGAGCAGCTAAAGAAATTTCATTGAAAAATTTAGCTAACATTATTCAAGCAAGAATGGAAGAAATAATAGAACACATCTATTATGAAATTAAAAATTCAGGCTACGAAAATAAATTAATTTGTGGTATTGTTGTTACAGGAGGAGGTTCTCAATTAAAACACATCACTCAATTAATGGAGTATGTAACTGGAATGGATACTAGAATTGGTTACCCAAACGAACATCTTGCCAAAGGAAATACAGAAACTATGACCAGCCCAATTTTTGCCACAGGTGTTGGTTTAGTATTAAAAGGATTTAATTCATTAGAACAAAACAAACCCGCAAATACCAATACAGGTGAAGTGGTAAGTCATTCAAAGAAAAACAAAGGTGGCTTTTTTGATAAAATCTTTAATGCTGGACACAAGTTTTTTGAAGATAACGAAAATTAATATGTAGATGTAACAATTTGAAGATGTGATAATTAATTCATCTAAACACAGGAAACTAAACACTAAATACAATACACAAAACACTAAAAAATAAAACTATGAAATTCGATTTGCCAAAAGATCAATCATCAATCATTAAAGTTATTGGAGTTGGTGGTGGTGGAAGCAATGCTGTCAACCACATGTACAACCAAGGTATTACAGGTGTAGATTTTGTAATTTGCAACACTGATGCTCAAGCATTAGCTTTAAGTCCTATTCCAAATAAAATTCAGTTAGGAACAACCTTAACAGAAGGATTAGGTGCAGGAGCAAATCCTGAAGTAGGAAAAAATGCGGCAATCGAAGATATAGAAAACATTAAGGCCATTCTTCAAAACAATACCAAAATGGTATTTATTACTGCTGGTATGGGTGGTGGAACAGGAACGGGTGCAGCACCAGTTATAGCTGAAGTTGCAAGAGAAATGGGTATTTTAACCGTGGGTATAGTTACCATTCCATTTTCTTTTGAAGGACGAAGAAGAAAACAACAAGCGGAAGATGGCTTAAACGCTTTAAGAAACCATGTAGATACCATGCTTATCATTAACAATGATAAATTAAGAATGATTCATGGAAATCTTAAAATGGGAGAATGTTTTTCTAAAGCAGATGATATTTTAACTACCGCTGCTAAGGGAATTGCTGAAATTATTACTGTTGCAGGATATATTAATGTTGACTTTGAAGATGTTAAAACTGTAATGAAAGATGGTGGAACAGCTATCATGGGTTCTGCAACTGCCGAAGGTGAAAACAGAGCAATTCAGGCTGTTACCAAAGCATTAGAATCTCCATTGTTAAACGATAACGAAATTAATGGAGCAAACTTTATCCTTTTAAACGTAACTTCTGGTGATGAAGAAATTACTATGGATGAGATTGATGAAATAACTGATTATATCCAAAAACAAGCTGGTTATACGGCTGAGTTAATTTGGGGTAATGGCACGGATGCTTCGTTAGGTAATAAAGTTTGTGTTACGGTTATTGCTACTGGCTTTGGTTCTTCTAATAAAGCGTCGGTAGAATTTGGTAAAAAACCCGAAAAAATTGTACACGATTTAGAAAATACCATCGCTGTTGTTCAATCAATAATTGAAGATACGGTTGAAGAAGTAATCGACGAAGTAGTTGAAGAACCTTTTTTAAAATCAACAACTGCACAACCAAGTTTTGAGTTTGATGCTAATGAAATAAAAAATGATTTAACATTAGAGGATATTGAACCCGAAAAAATTGTTTTTAATTTAGAAGATGAAGTTGAAGAAGAAGCTGAAGATGTTGTATCTGAAAAAGAGGAAACCTCCTTTACTTTTGAATTAAACGAATCAATAGAAATTGAAGAGGAAGAAGCAAATGATTTTTCAATGGAAGTAACAAATACGGAAGATGAAGAACAAGACAGTCCATTTTTGATGTCTGATGATAAAGAAGAAAAAAAAGAAACCATTATTTGGAACTTGAATGATGTGGTAAACGAAGAAGTATCAGACAATGAAGAATCTTACAATATATCTTCAGTATCAGAAAATGTACCAGCCGATTCAAATGAACCTGTTTATACCAAAAGAATTCCTGAAGAAGAACAAAAAAAGCTTTCTGCCGAAAGAATTAGAAGAATAAAAGAATTAGGTGGTAGAATGAAAACTCCATCAGGAATAAGCGATTTAGAGAAAGAGCCAGCTTATAAAAGACGACAAATTTCGCTAGATTCTATACCACATTCATCAGAAAATACCTTGTCGAGATTTACTTTGAGCGAAGATGAAGACGGTACTCCAAAATTAAAAGACGATAATTCATTTTTACACGATAATGTGGATTGATAATTATGTTTATAAGTTTAGGAGTTTATAAGGTTAGATAATAACCCATAAACTCCTAATCCTCTAACCCCATAAACTATAAAAATGAACCTAACAGAACAAATAAATCTTGACATTAAAAATGCCATGTTGGCAAAAGATGCTGCAAAATTAGCTGCTTTAAGAGCTGTAAAATCAGAATTATTATTAGAAGCTTCAAAAGGAGGTAGTTCTGAAATATCAGTAGAAGTTGGACAGAAATTAGTAATGAAATTAGTAAAACAACGAAAAGATGCCTTGGAAATTTATTTAGAGCAAAAAAGACCAGATTTAGCTGATGTTGAACAATTTCAGATTGATGTTTTGTCAACCTATTTACCTAAACAAATGGATGAAGCAGAAGTGAGAAAAATAATTCAAGAGGTTATTGCTCAGACTGGAGCATCTTCTATGGCAGACATAGGTAAGGTAATGGGTGCTTCGATGGGTAAATTAAATGGGAAAGCAGATGGTAAATTAATCTCGGCTATTGTTAAAGAAGAATTAAGTAAATAATTATAGTTGTTTTGATGAAAATAAAAAAGCCTCGCAATTCTGCGAGGCTTTTTTTAATCTTAAAAAGATTAAGCTTTTTTTACATCAACTGCATTTAAGCCTTTTCTTCCTTCTTTAACATCGTAAGTCACTTCGTCGTTATCTTGAACTTGATCAATTAAGCCACTAACGTGAACAAAATATTCTTCTCCAGTTTCGTTATCTTTGATGAATCCAAAACCCTTTGTTGTGTTAAAAAATTTTACTGTACCAGTTTTCATAATTATGTTTAAAAAATTTTAACGAAAGTACGGAAAAAATTTATCAAAACGTAATTCCGTACAAAAAAGTCTAATTTATTGAAGTTTTTAACAAAACTCGTTAAATGCAGCGGCTAAATTTTCAGCAATCATTTCTGCTGGTCTGCCTTCAATATGGTGTCTTTCAATAAAATGAACCAACTTTCCATTTTTAAACAAAGCCATACTTGGTGATGATGGAGGATAAGGTAATGTGTATTTTCTTGCTTGAGCAACTGCTTCTGGGTCAACACCAGCAAAAACAGTAACTATTTTGTTTGGTTTTTTATCGTTGGTAATGGCAATTCTAGCTGCTGGGCGAGCATTTGCTGCTGCACAACCACAAACCGAATTAATTACGACAAAGGTAGTTCCTTCACTGTTGATGGCATTGTCAACTTGTTCTGGTGTTGTTAATTGTTCAAAACCTGCCGATGTTAACTCTGTTTTCATCGGTGCTACTAATTCTGGTGGGTACATATTTATTTTTTTAATGATTAATGTGTTGTTATTTAGAATGATTCAAAATTACGAATTTATACATGTACAATAAGAAGATTCCTGTAAAATTATTAAATAAAGAGGCAACCTTTTTGCTAAATTTACGACTTTAATATAAATTCAATTCTACAACAAGTTTTATAACATGAGAAAATTATTTCTTTTATGGATTTTAAGTCTAATCTTCAATAATCTTATGTTTAGTCAAGGAGCAACTTGTGCTGCTGCTGATCCTTTTTGTACAGGTTCAACATATACTTTTCCGAATAATACAGGAATACCAGATGCTGGAGCAGGAAATAATTATGATTGTTTAGGTTCTACACCAAATCCTGCATGGTATTATATGGAGGTTGCCACTTCTGGAGATATTCACATAGATATTTCGCAAGAAAATTCATCTGGGGCTGGTATTGATGTCGATTTCATTTTATATGGACCTTATCCAAATCTTTCTAATGCATTAAGTACCTGTGGTAATATGGGTAATGGAACTACAAACAATTCTGTGGTTGATTGTAGTTATGATCCTGCTCCAACTGAAACGGCAGATATCGCCAATGCTATTGTTGGAGAAGTTTATGTGTTATTACTTACAAACTATGCTGATGAAGTTGGTACAATTGATTTTTCTCAAACCAGTGGCTCTGGAGCAACAGATTGTTCCATCATAAATCCTTGTGTTATTTCTGGGCTTACAGCTACACCCGGAGCATGTCAAGTTGCTACGAATACATATACTGTTAATGGTG
>CAYJMI010000150.1:0-5469 GCA_964371285.1 uncultured Vicingus sp.
TCGTTTTGAGAAGAAATATCCTCCACACGCAAATATAATTTTTTACCTAAAGCACCACCCGGATGATATTTTGCAAAATCTTTACTGGTAAACCCTCGTTGTTTTAAAAGGCAAACGGCTAAGGCATCGCCCATTGCCATTTGAGCGGTAGTGCTGCTGGTAGGTGCTAAGTTGTTGGGACAAGCTTCTGTTTCTACAAAAGTATTTAATACAAAATGGGCTTGTTTTGCCAAAAACGAATTTACATCACCGGTAATGGCAACCAAGGTGTTATCGAAACTTTTTACCAATGGAGCCAATACTTTTATTTCGGGTGTACTGCCACTTTTCGAAATACAAATTACCACATCATCTTTTTGTATGTTGCCTAAATCGCCATGAATGGCATCGGCGGCATGCATAAAAATAGAAGGAGTACCGGTAGAGTTTAACGTGGCCACAATTTTTTGAGCAACAATAGCACTTTTTCCAATTCCTGTAATTACAACCCTTCCTTTCGATTTTAAAATAAGTTCAACTACTGCAACAAAATCATCGTTAATAAAATGAGTCAATTGTTCTATAGCTTGAGCTTCGATTTTAAGTGCCTCGATGGCATATTTTTTAATTTCGTCAGTTATTGACATGTTTTAAAAGTGTTTAATGTGGACTTAATCTAAAACTATTTAAAAAAAAATCAATTTTAACAAAATAGTAAAAGATTATTGTCGTAACTTTAGTGTACAAATGTAATAAAAACCCAAACAACAAATTATAATGCAAACCATAGAAGCACCCTTAACGGACTATTTAAAAAAATATTTTGGATTTGATAAATTTAAAGGAGAACAAGAACAAGTAATCAACCATTTACTAAGCGGTAAGGACACCTTTGTAATTATGCCAACGGGTGGCGGTAAGTCGTTGTGCTATCAATTACCAGCTTTAATGAGCGAAGGAACAGCAATTATTGTTTCTCCATTAATTGCTTTAATGAAAAATCAGGTGGATGCTATTCGAGGATTTTCTAACCAAGAAGGCGTTGCTCATTTCTATAACTCATCGTTAACAAAAACAGAAGCCCGACAAGTAAAACAGGATGTTACAAGTGGAGTTACCAAATTATTGTTTGTTGCTCCAGAATCGTTAACAAAAGATGAAAACGTAGCATTTTTAAAAAGCATTAAAATTTCGTTTTTTGCCATTGATGAAGCTCATTGTATTTCGGAATGGGGTCATGATTTTAGACCAGAATACCGAAGATTAAGAACCATTATTGAGGAAATAGAACGAGTGCCAATTATTGCATTAACTGCTACCGCAACTCCTAAAGTACAAGAAGATATTCAAAAAAACTTGGGCATGTCGGATGCCAGGGTTTTTAAAGCATCGTTTAATCGACACAATTTAATGTATGAGGTTCGTCCAAAAAGGGATGTTAAAAAAGAGATTGTTCGTTTTGTTAAACAATACGAAGGGAAAAGTGGAATTATTTATTGTTTGAGTAGAAAAAAAGTGGAAGAAATTGCTGAATTTCTTCAAGTTAATGGAATAAAAGCGTTGCCTTACCATGCAGGATTAGATTCTGCTTCAAGGGTAAGACATCAAGACATGTTTTTAATGGAAGATGCTGATGTTATTGTTGCTACCATTGCTTTTGGGATGGGAATCGACAAACCAGATGTTCGTTATGTAATTCACCACGATATACCAAAAAGTTTAGAAAGCTACTATCAGGAAACAGGTAGAGCCGGCAGAGATGGCGGAGAAGGTGTTTGTGTTGCTTTTTATAGTTATAAAGACATTGAAAAATTAGAAAAATTTCTACACGGAAAACCTGTTGCTGAATTGGAAATTGGATTACAACTTATATTTGAAATGGTTTCGTATGCCGAAACTGCTGTTTGTCGTCGAAGACAATTACTCCATTATTTTGGCGAAAAATACATGGATGAAGATTGTTCGGACAAAGGAATGTGCGACAATTGTGCAAATCCAAAAGAAAAATTTGAAGGAAAAGATGATGTTGCTTTGTTACTAAGTTCAATTTTAGGATTAAACGAAGTGTTTAAAGCAAGGTATGTTGCCAATTTTATTGCAGGAAATCCTTCGTCAGAAATTAAGTCGTTTGGGCACGACAGACACAAACTTTTTGGAAAAGGAAAAGCAGAAGAAAAAGATGAAAAGTATTGGGAAGCTGTAATTCGTCAAACCATTATTGATGGATTAATCATTAAAGAAATTGAAAATTACGGGGTTTTAAAAGTGAGTCCGAAAGGAAAAGAATTTATTAAATCGCCTCGTTCTTTCGAATTGGTAAAACCACATATTTATAATGATACCGATGATGGCGACATTGTTTTTCATCAAAGAAGCAGTGGTGCGGCTGATGAAGCGTTGTTTGCAATTTTGAAAGATTTGCGTAAATCTATGGCAAAACAAAAAGGTTTTCCACCGTTTGTTATTTTTCAAGACCCATCGTTAGAAGACATGGCAACTCGTTACCCGATAACCATGGAGGAAATGACTGCAATTACAGGTGTTGGGCAAGGAAAAGCTGAGAAATTTGGACAAGAATTTATTGAAGTTATTGCCAATTATGTTGAAGAAAATGAGATAGACCGACCAATGGACATGGTGGTTAAATCGGTAGTAAATAAATCAGGATTAAAAGTTTTTGTTGTACAAAGTATTGATAGAAAAATGTCGTTCGAAGACATTGCCAAGTCAAAAGGTATTGAAATGGATGATTTATTAAACGAGTTGGAAATAATTGTACAATCAGGAACAAAATTAAATTTTGATTACTACATCAACCAAATGATAGATGAAGCCGATCAGGAAGAAGTTTTTGATTACTTTATGGAAGCTACATCAGATAGTTTAGAGGAAGCCTTGGAGGAATTTGAAGATGCCTTTTCGGAAGAAGAAATGCGTTTGCTTCGAATCAAGTTTTTGTCGAATGTCGCTAATTAGTTTTGGAAGAAAAAAAGAATCTTCGAACAGAGATGCACATCAAACGTGCAAACGTTAACGGTGATAAAAAACTAACCTACGACCTTGAAATATGTAATAAATTAGAAGCTTTAATTGATAAAATTAATGCTAAAGTGGTACATGCATATTTGCCAATGGGTAAAGAGATAGACATTACTCCTTTGCTTAAAAATTTACTTGACAAAAACATTATTGTCGTTTCTCCAAAAACATTAAAAAACAGAAAACTCCAAAACTTAGTTTTAAATTCTTTAGAGGAAATAGAAGAAGGTGTTTTTGGAACAACACACCCTACAAATTCAGTAGAATATACAGGTGCATTTGATTTAATTATTGTTCCAGGTTTGGCTTTTGATGATAAAAAATATCGATTAGGTTATGGTGCGGGTTATTATGATAATTTTTTAGTGAATCACCCAAACACACTAAAAGTAGGGATTTTTTACCCTTTTCAAAAAGTACATAAAGTTCCTACAGAACCACATGATGTAAAATTGGATAAGATTATTTTTTTGGATTTGTAATTATTTTGCATTCCTTAAAGTTTCTATAGCCTCAAAAGTGCTTTTTAAAGCAGTTAAAGAAGAATTATTTTTTGTCGGGGTTCCTTTTTCGCATGCTTGTAAAAACGCTTCTATTTCGTTGTAATATCCAGCAGAATACAATTGATTGTGTTCTTTTACGGGTAAAAAATTGTTTTGCTGATAAAGCGTTGTGGTTTGTGGTAAAAATGATTTCACTTTTTCCAACGGAATGTTAAGCAACGTTTTAGGTTTAGTACAAAAAATGAGTTTACTTGTGTTTTCAGTAATGTATTCACCTGCTGGAGTATTAATGGTTAATTCGTCAATAGCTTCGGTCCACGAGTAATCGGTAGAAAGCTCAATGCTGCCCACCACCCCATTTTGGTGCTGAATTTGTGCTAAATAAACAACAGTTCCTTTTCCTTTTATCGTTTTAATATTTTCCACTTTCCCATCGCCAAATAAATAAAAAACAGCGTCCAGCGGGTGAATAAATAGGTCTGTCAAAACATCTCCATCAGGGTAACTTCCAGCTTTAAATTTTAACATATAATAATTGGCATTACTCACTTTGTTTTTAAGAATATTATATACTGGAGCATATCTTCTTTGCAATCCAGTTAAAACCGTAGAATTATTTTTTTGCTGTAAAACAATTAATTCAGCTAATTCAACCAAACTAGCACAAGGTGGTTTTTCGATAAACAAAGCTTTGTTACTCGCAATAATTTGTTTGGCTAAACCAAAATGTGAGGATGGATGTGAGGATACAAAAACACCTTTAATTTCAGGGTCGTTTAAAACATCGTTGAGGTTTGTAGTTGCAATTACATGCTCAAAATTAGTTCTAATTAATTCAAGTGTATTTTCACTTTTAGCAACAATGTATTTTAAGTCGGCTTTTAAATAATTTAAAACGGGATATAAATTATTGAGCGAATGGTTTCCGATGCCTACAAAAGCATATTTGCCTTTGTATTTTTTCTCCAAAAGCCCTTTTTTTCTAATCTTTTTATATCGCTCTATGATGCTGTTCAACGTTTAAAGTTTCAAGTTACTGGTCATTAGTTTAAGTCTTCCGACTTTCAAAAACACACCCCTGCCCCTCTCAAGAGGGGAAGCTAACACACAATGCCAACTTCGGACTTCCGTCTTCGGACTTCCTGTTTCTACACAAATCTAACATAAATATCTCCATAAGAAGTGTTGATAAAATCTTGTTTTTGAACATATTGTTCCATTTCGTCGCCATTTTTCCAAGTTAGTAAATGAAACTCCATGGTTTCGCCGTGTGATAAATTGCATTCTATTTTACCTAATTTATTCAAGTGTTTAATACAATTTAATACTACTTCTCTGTTTTCTGGCACAATGTATTCGATAGATAGTGATTTAATAGGCTGCGACAACCCTTTTAACACATCAAATTCATAACCTTCCACATCAATTTTACAAAAATCGGGAATGCCAAATTCTTTTATTAAGTTATCGAGTGTAGTCATTTCAATGTCAATGGTTTTATCCCAATTCGCACCTTTAAAACGGTCTTCCTGCATCATATCCACATGATTTTTTGAAAACGAAGAAATCAACGAGACATCAGAAACATACAATTTTTCAGTGCTTTCTTTTTCGCCCAAACCTTTCTTAATCAACGGTAATTTAGGAAAACGTTTTTCAAGTGCTTCATAACATTCTTTTTGTGGTTCAATCATCACCACTTTTGCTCCAAGTTCCAAAAAAATAGCCGTTCGGTTACCCACATTTGCTCCCACATCAAAACATAAACTGCCCAGTTTAATAAATTGTTCGTACAGTTTTTTTTGTTTGGGTTTTTGTAAAGCAGTAACTATTTTATTTTCCAGTCTTATTGAAAACGGATACAAACCTACTCCTCTAATTATGCCTCTTAGTATTTTTTTCATTTTTTTTGTTATCAGTAGTCAGTTCACAGTTATCAGTCATTAGT
>CAYJMI010000151.1:0-5356 GCA_964371285.1 uncultured Vicingus sp.
TCCTGCACCACCGGCATTACTTGCAGCTACTATAGCCGCTAAATAACCAATGTGAACCCTACCCTTATAAACCACCATAGCAATGGTACCACCAATCATAGCAGCGGCAATATTATCGAGGAAAGAAGACATTATAGCAATTAATACCAACAACACAAATCCACCTTTCCAATCGTTAGGTAAATATTTGGGTAAGGCTTGTGGAATACCAGATTCTTCAAAGTGCTTAGCCAAGATAGCAAAACCGAGTAGTAACCCCGTTAAGTTTAATAAAATACCCCATTCCCCTTCTTCTCCATGTCCACCAATAATATGATGGAGAATATTAAATTCATTATCAAAAAGCAATTTAACAATTAATACAGAAGCAAGCCCTATTAAAGCTACCCTCATGGTTTGATGATGAAACAATGCCACTCCCAAAAGGGTTAGTCCAAAAATAATAAATTCGATCCTTATCGGACCTAGGCTAGGAACACCTGTGCCTATTGTAAGAATAATGTTTAGCATAATTGTTTTTTTTAGTTAGGTTACTTTTTAATTGTTGTTGTTATTTAATTAATTGTTTTAAAGCTATTTCGAAAGCAGTTTTTGCAATATTATACTTACTATTATTTTTTGCATGTGCAGTTTTTAAAGCATTTTTTATGGTTTCTGACACATCTTTGAAAATTGATTCATCTATTAAAACTCCTAAATCATTACTCATTAAATAAGCAAATACTCTTGCCATTCCACAATTGGCTACAAAATCAGGAATTACACTTATTTTACCGTCAGCATACTCGCCAATTGGTCCAAAAAATATTTCATTATCGGCAAAAGGAACATTAGCCCCGCAAGCTATTACTTCCATTCCCGATTTAATCATTCTATCCACTTGATTTTGAGTTACTATTCTCGATGCTGCACAAGGAATAAATACATCAGCTTTTACATCCCAAATTTTTGAATTTACTTCTTCAAACGAAAGCATATTAGCAGCATGAAGTTTGTTGCCATCTTTGTCAACATACAGTTTTCTAATTTCTTCTAATGTAAAGCCTTTATCATTAATTAAACCTCCAACTCTATCTATTATTCCTACAATTTCAGCTCCTTCCTGTGCTAAATAATATGCGGCGGCAGAACCTACATTTCCCCATCCTTGAACAATTACTTTTTTGCCCTTTACATCCCCTCCATACACCTCGTAAAAATGTTTAACTGATTCAGCTACTCCATATCCAGTTATCATATCAGCCACTACATACTTTCTGGTTACATCCGGGCTATATCTTACATCTTCAATCACTTTCAACACGCCTTGTCGTAATTGACCGATACGATGTATTTTTTGAGCTTCACGAGGCTGAAAATGTCCGTTAAAAACTCCTTCTTGTGGATGCCAAACGCCACAATCTTCGGTTATCGGAATTACTTCATGAATTTCATCTACATTTAAATCGCCACCAGTTCCATAGTAGTATTTTAATAGAGGAGTAACCGCAGCATACCATCTTTTCAAAACATCTTTCTTTCGTGGGTCATTGGGATCGAAATTAATTCCAGATTTTGCCCCACCTATCGGAGGACCGGCAACCGTAAATTTTACTTCCATGGTTTTTGCAAGTGATTCTACTTCTCTTTTATCTAACCCAACCCGCATACGTGTTCCGCCACCAGCAGCTCCACCTCTCAACGAATTAATTACTAACCAACCTTTAGCATCGGTCAATGCATCGTTCCATTCAAATACAATTTCGGGAGTTTTATTTTCGTACTTTTCTAGTAAATCTTTCATGCAAAAATTCCTATTTTAAAATAGTGAACAAATGTAAATAAAGGATTGATTAAAACTAATTTATCTTGTTAAAAATAGACTAAACCATTCCTTTTATCGATACATTTTTTAATTTGAATTTCTCTTCGTATTTTCTTGCTAATCGAGGAATAATTTTTTAACTTAGCTGTTCGAAAAATCAATAAATTCATTTATATAAAATCAAATAATTATGAAAGTTACAGTAGTAGGAGCAGGTGCTGTTGGTGCTAGTTGCGCTGAGTACATTGCAATGAAAAAATTTGCATCAAAAGTGGTGCTAGTTGACATTAAAGAAAACTTTGCCGAAGGTAAAGCCATGGATTTAATGCAGTGTGCTTCGTTAAATGGTTTCGACACCAAAATAATTGGTAGCACCAACGATTATACTAAAACAGCAGGAAGTCATATTGCTGTAATTACGAGTGGTATTCCTCGTAAACCAGGTATGACACGTGAAGAACTTATTGGCATTAATGCAGGTATTGTTAAATCGGTAGCTGATAATTTAATTAAACATTCGCCAAACGTTATTTTAATTGTAGTAAGTAACCCAATGGATACGATGGCTTACTTGGTACATAAAGCAACCAATCATCCAAAAAACAAAATTATTGGAATGGGTGGAGCTTTAGATAGTGCCCGTTTTAACTATCGTTTGAGCGAAGCATTAGATTGCCCAGCTTCTGACGTTGACGGAATGGTAATTGCAGCACATAGCGATACCGGAATGTTACCATTAACACGATTGGCTTCTAGAAGAGGTATTCCTGTAAATCAATTTTTATCTAAAGAACAATTAGAAAAAGTTGCTCACGAAACCAAAGTTGGTGGTGCTACTTTAACTGCTTACTTAGGCACAAGTGCTTGGTATGCTCCAGGTGCTGCGGTATCTGCTATTGTTCAAGCCATTGCTTGTAATCAATACAAAATGGTTCCTTGCTCGGTAATGCTTGATGGAGAATACGGTCAAAAAGACATTTGTTTAGGTGTTCCTGTAATTTTAGGTAAAAATGGCATCGAAAAAATTGTTGAAATTGAATTAACCGAAGAAGAAAAAGCTAAATTTAAAGAAAGTGCTGAAGCTGTTAGAGTGGTAAATGGCGATTTAGCTGCTGTTTTAGCTTAAAAAATTTAGGTCAGCATTTTTTCATAGCCCACGGTTTAAACCGTGGGCTATGAAAAAATGCTGACTTTCATCAAAAAACATGACCACCACCCTACCCCTAACCATACAAGCCATAGAAAATGATGGCTACCATTTGTTAACCACCGTTTTAATTAACGATAAAAAAACATCGGTAATTATTGATACCGGAGCCAGCCGTTCGGTATTTGATGAAACCCGTATTATTGATTTTATTGGGCACAACAACCTTACCGAACACGATAAACTTTCTTCTGGTTTGGGAACCAACACCATGACCAGCAAAAAAGTAATGCTGGAAAAATTAGATTTAAACGGTTTGGTTTTAAATAACTACGAAGCCACACTATTAAACCTCCACCACGTAAACGAATCGTACCAAAAAATTGGCTTAGCCCCTATCGATGGTATTTTGGGTGGCGATATTCTAATGGATTATAAAGCGGTGATTGATTATAAAAATGCTACTTTAACTTTGGAGCATTAAACTTCTTTTTTCTTAAACCATAAAAAGTCCGATTGAATTACTAAATTTGGGCTAAACCTATATGGCGGATATGTGTACCAGTACACATATCCGCTCGTTATGCCACATAAAAATATACGAATATGGGAATGATGAATGCACCTGAAAAATGTCATATAACTGACATGCCAACAGCAAACAGACCTTCAGCAGTAGATGCGGTTGAGTATTTTGTAGAATTTAATGGTAAAAGATATTTTTTCATTTTCCATTGGAATCACCAAAATTCTGAATTTGTTGAAAGTAATAAGTACATTTTAAAAGGATTGTTGTTAAATGACAAATTTCCATTATCAAAGGACGACCGATTCTTTGATAATGAAAAACTTGAAAAAATAATTAGAGAAGCTCAGGTTCCTAAATCACCAAAAAGTAAACTTGACAGTTTAATTCTTACTCTTTTTGAAAATCAAAAATATGCAGGTGCAGCAATCGACTTAAAAAACTTAGGTAAATGGGAACTAGTTTTAAATAAATTATATTTTCAAAACCATGCTGAATATTGGTTTTATTTAAACACGCTTCAAGAATACGGTTTCATTAAATTCATTGACGTTTCAAGTAAAGACGGAAATGATGCAATTGACATTAAACTTACATATCAAGGACTTGAGTATATAATCGAATTGCAAGAAAGCGGTGAAAATTCTAAAAATTGTTTTATTGCCATGTCATTTTCAGAAACGACTTCGGACATTAGAACTGTAATAAAAAAAGCGGTAAGAGAATCTGGTTTTGACCCACTATTAATCGATGAAGTCCATTATGAAAGTGATTTAACTATTAATGATGCAATTATTCGTTTCATTAAAAAAAGTAAATTTTTAATAGCTGATTTTACAGAGCAAAAACATGGTGTGTATTTCGAGGCTGGTTTTGCATTAGGATTGAATAGACCAGTTATTTATACTTGTTCTCAGAGTGATTTTAATAAAACTCATTTTGACACAAATCATTATCCTCATATTGTTTATGAAACTCTTGAAGAATTAGAAGAAAAATTAATAAATAAAATACAAGCTTGGATTGAATAAATTACGTGGCATAACAAAATGTAAATGTAATGCGGGTTTCAGCGGGTAATTCAACCGCAGTTCTTCGTTGCAGCACCGCCAATTTGTCTTTGACGATTGACGGAAAATTTGAAATATTGAATAAACGAATTGGCTCCGTGCGAGCTTGAAAGTTCATCACTTTTAATCCCGCACTCACTTACATAAACCGTTAAATATCAATACTTTAAATTAGAATAAATTTCTCGTTTCACTTCGGATGGCTTAGCTTTAAAACAATCCATTTCGTGCCTCAACGGTTTGTTTTAAGAAAAAATAGTTACTCCACCTCTTCATAATCTACATAATCACCTAAACCATCCGATTCGGGCTTGTTGTTTTTGGTGGTAGATTTAATTTCCACTTTACCTTCGTTTTGTTTAGCAAACTGTTTAGCTTCTTCCTGCGATTTGAATTGGTTTTGTGCATTTTGCTGAAACTCCTGCATTTTTTTGTTTGCCCAATTGGTAAGTAAAAATGGAAATACTACACGACCTATAAACTTTAGTCCGTAGTAAACAATAAGAATAATTAATATGGTTCGAAGCAACTGCATTAATGAAATGTTGAATTTTGAATGTTAAATTTTAAATAACCCTATCGTTAATTCATTATCTAATTATCTCATAAATGAATTAACTAATTAACTAATTATCGACTCAAATAAAGATTTCGTTCGGCATAAATATCTCTAAAAAATTTATCCTTAAGCGAATCAATAAAATAAATAGCTTCACCTGTCGATTTCATTTCCGGTCCCAATTCCTTGTTAACATTCGGGAATTTATCGAACGAAAATACCGGAATTTTAATGGCATAACCATGTTTTT
>CAYJMI010000152.1:0-5177 GCA_964371285.1 uncultured Vicingus sp.
TGTAATTGCCATGCCAATTGCACCATTCTTGGCCAATTGTCGGAATCGGAAACAGGTGCTTTGTAGTTTTTTGGTAAGCCTGTGGTTTCGGTATCGAAAATTAAAAACATGGAAATCAATTAAAAATTATTGAGCCATAAAGTTACCCAACAAGTTTTTATAAAAACTGTGAATAAATTATTTTTTTGAACAATTTGTAGCAGAGACGGATAATTATCCGTCTCTACTGAAATTTATTTTGTGCCTCTTTCCACAGTGGGTCGGATAGGTTAGGAGCGGCAATAATGGTTATCGGTTTTTTTGTTACTGGGTGGATAAATTCAATTTTTCGTGCATGTAAACTGATAGAGGCATCTGGGTTGGAACGATTAAAGCCATATTTTAAATCACCTTTTATAGGGCAATTAATGGCAGAAAGTTGAACTCTAATTTGATGATGACGACCTGTTAAAGGTTTGATTTCTAATAAATAATAATTATTGAATTGATGTATTACTTTATAAGTTAGTTCCGATTTTTTCGAATCGGTAACTTCTTTGGGATAGGCTGTAGATTTATTGTTTTTTTCGTTTTTCTTTAGGTAATGTATCAAGTAACCTTCGTTAATTTCAGGTTTATTTTTAACGATTGCCCAATAGGTTTTTTGAATGTCTTTATCCTGAAACATTTTATTTAATCGCTCCAATGCTTTACTGGTTTTGGCAAACAATACGATACCACTCACTGGTCGGTCAATTCGATGTGTAGTTCCCAAATAAACATCGCCGGGTTTGTTATACTTTTCTTTTAAAAAAGCTTTTACAATTTCATTGAGTGGAGTATCGCCGGTTTTGTCGCCTTGTACAATATCCGACGACTTTTTATTTACAGCAATAATGTGATTGTCTTCGTAAAGTACTTCGATTAAATTATGGGTATTGGTCATTGATTACTTGCATTAACGGGTTGTGGTGCAACAAAGTTAATGCGAATATTTCGGTTTGTTTCGGGTTTAAATAACTTTCTACCCATTACTTCAAATTTTTGATTAAAGGTTTGGTTGTTGGATAAATCTGTAATCAGATTGTACTTGCCAGGAGGCAATATCATGATGTAACTGCCTTTGGTGTTACTTTCGTATATTCCTTGTAAATCGCCTGTTATATCATTAAAGACCTCTATTCTAATAGGTTTAGTATGTACAACGGAATCTTGATTTAAAATATAGCCTTTAATAGTTGTTAATGGTGGCATTTCGTTTTCAAAAATTACTTTATAAATATCATAATCGCCATAAGAATCTTTTCGGAAAGCCCCTAAATAGGCAAACTTTTTATCTTGAGTAAAACAAATCGAATAATCATTAAGGGGCGTATTTAAAGGATAACCAATGTTTTCTGGGTTGCTCCATGTGCTCGTTTCATCGTTATATTCCGATTTAAAAATATCGTAACCTCCAATGCTATTATGACCTTCTGAAGCAAAATAAAGGGTTTTGCCATTATTTACCAGATAAGGATAATTTTCATTGTAAGGAGTATTGATTGAAGAGCCTATATTTTCGGGTTCAGCCCAAGAGCCATCGGGTAGTTTTCGTGATAAATACAAATCAAAACCACCATTTCCGCCTACAACGTTACTGCTGTATATTACTAAATCCTTATTGTCAGTAATTGTAGCTGAAATCTGTTCGCTTGATTTTGAAGCAATTTGTTTCCCTTTTACCAATTCAGATTTTTTAAATGTAGATTTTGCTTTTTCAGCAATTTGTAGGTTGTTTTTACTTTCGGGATTGTTCACATAATAAAAAACAATTTCGCCATTTTCAGAAATTCCAGCAGTTTGTTCGTTGCCGTAAGAATTCGGGTAACCCAATGCAATTACTTTGCTCCATCCAGTTGTTTTAAATTTAGACGAATAAATATCAGCAGTATAATTACCCTCTAAATCATAAATTTTTCCAGTAGTTCCTTCTCTTCGAGTGGTAAAAAGTAAATACGTTTCTTGGTCTGCAATAAGAGGTAAATAATCCTTTCCTTTTGAATTAACGTTCTGACCTAAGTTTTCAAAAGTAACATTAACAGGTTCTTTAACTAATTGCTTGGCATTTTCACACATCTCAATCCGTCTAGTAGCATCTTTTGTTAAAGTGTTGTTTGATGGATTAGTTTTTAAATATTTTTTAAAGGTTTCGATGGATTTGTCGAATCGAAGTGTAGCATGATAACCTTTGGCTAAATAATACCAAACATCTGGCGGACAATCAGTTTTTTTACTAATTTTTTCTAGTGTTTTAATTCCATCATCAAAATCGAAAGTCTCCATTAAACATACACCAAAAAAATAAGCGTTTTTTGTATCGGTCATGTCTTTTTTATAGATTTCTCGATAGAGTTCCAAAGCTTTTACATAATTGCCAGCATTATACAATTTACTTGCATTTTCTGGTAATTCATAAAGAAGAGATTGGGCAGTACAGATAGTTGTAGTACTTAAAAAAACGAATAAAGAAAGAAAAGGCAAAAACTTCTTCATGCACTAAAAGTAATTAAAAAGTTAATTTTAATTCAATAGGATGATTAAAAATTTAAAAAACTGTTAACTTTTAATTAATACTGCTCATTTTTGTTCGGAAAATCCTGAGATTTAACATCACTAATGTAATGTTCAACAGCACCTTTAATCTCATCATAAAGATTAGCGTATCTTCTCAGAAATCTTGGGCTAAATTCATGGGTAATTCCCAACATATCGTGAACTACCAAAACTTGACCGTCCACACCATTTCCGGCACCAATTCCAATGATTGGAATTTTAACTTCTTTAGCAACCTGAGTTGCCAATTTTGCCGGTATTTTTTCTAAAACCAACGCAAAACAACCTGCTTCTTCTAAAAGTTTTGCATCAGCAATTAATTTTTGAGCCTCTTCATCTTCTTTAGCTCTTACCACATAAGTTCCGAATTTATAAATGGATTGAGGTGTTAATCCTAAATGTCCCATTACCGGAATACCAGCCGATAAAATTCTTTTAACCGATTCTGAAATTTCACTTCCACCTTCTAATTTTACAGCGTGGGCACCTGATTCCTTCATGATGCGAATGGCTGACGAAAGAGCTTCTTTGGAGTTTCCTTGATAGGTTCCAAAAGGTAAATCAACTACAACCAAACATCTTTCCACGGCTCTAATTACAGCCGAGGCATGATAAATCATTTGATCTAAAGTAATGGGTAATGTTGTTTCATGCCCCGCCATAACATTTGAAGCTGAATCACCCACTAAAATAATATCAATGCCAGCATTATCAATAATTTTTGCCATAGAAAAATCATAACCTGTAAGCATGGCTATTTTTTCACCACGTTGTTTCATTTCTAGTAAAACGTGAGTTGTTATTCTTTTAACTTCTTTTTTATGAACCGACATACTGTCTTTAGTTTGAATTTATAAACCGTTTATTAGCTATTTTAACCTTTTATAAAATAACTTTGAAGCAAAACTACAAAATATGTTTGTTTAAATTATAAATGATAAATTTGCCGGTATTAAAAAAGACTATATGACTAAAAAATTACTTTATCTTTTCTTTTTAGGTTCAATATTTTTGAGCTCTTGCGAAACTGAAATTGATACCATTGCTGAATACAAAGATATTACTGTAGTTTATGGTTTGTTAAACCCAAATGAAACAGACCATTACATTCGAATAACTAAAGCCTTTAGCGGAGAGGGTAATGCTAATGATATGGCTAATGATGCCAATAATTTTTATTATGCCGACGGAGAAATAAGTGTAACCATTGATGAATATGATGCTTCGGGTGTTTTTAAAAAATCTTTTTCTTTAACAAGAACAGTAAATGAAATTCCAAAAGACAATGGTGTATTTGATGCTACACAAAATGTATTATATAAGTTTACAGAGCCTAATATCAAACAAGATTATACCTATAAATTAAAAATTGTAAATAATACATTAGAAAAAGAAATTACTTCCGAAACCACAATTGCTAATAATCCGACTTTAGCAAATCAAGTACAATTTGAGAAAGGGAGTATTAAACTAGCAAATATTAATGGAACTTATTTAACCCATTCTTTTACAATTGACCCTAGCTTTAATACCGGACGGGTTAAAGTTAATTTTATATTTAATTATACCGAACATTACACTGATTTTACCAACAAAAATAAACAAGTAAAAATTTCGTTAGGAGAACAAAAAACAACATCTACTGAAGGTGGAGAAGTATTAGTATATACAATAGAAGGAGGTAATTTATTTTCTGCATTGCAAAATAATATACCTGCAACTGTAGCCAATTTAAAGAGCCGAAGTATAAGTAATGCAACATTAGAAATTATTGCTGCAGGAACTGATTTAAGCACATACATCTCCGTTAATGAGCCATCTACGTCTGTTAATCAAACCAAACCAGAGTTTACCAATCTAACAAATGCTCTAGGTGTGTTTTCATCTAGAAATACAACTTTAATTTATTCACCCTCATTTTTAACTCAATCAACACCTGAGCCTGAGAGTTTATATGGCTTTTATGATGACGGACAAGTTAATTATGATAATAATACACTTAAAGCTTTATTATCAATGGGTTTAGATTTTTGTAACCCAAGAAATGAGCCTATAACTTTACCAGTTCCTCCACCAGCACCTCGTTGTGAAACAGTAATAGATACTGCGTATTGGTACACGATTAATCCTAATTAAATAGTTGATTCCATAAAAAAAGTAAAGGCTGTTAATTTATTAGCAGCCTTTTTTTATGTCATAAAGTCATAATTTATGACAAATAAAAAAGCATTTACCACCTATTTGTGTCATAATTTCTTTAAAAACCTTTATTTTTCTAATGGCATACCATTTGAAAAGAAGCGATGTAGTTAAAAAATCTAAAAACTAAAAATTAATTAAAATGAGTAAAATAATTGGAATAGATTTAGGAACAACCAACTCTTGTGTTTCGGTAATGGAAGGAAACGAACCAGTGGTAATTCCTAATGCAGAAGGTAAAAGAACAACTCCTTCTATTGTAGCATTTTTGGAAGGCGGTGAAAGAGCAGTTGGTGATTCAGCTAAACGACAAGCTATTACCAACCCTAAAAAAACAATTGCTTCGATAAAACGTTTTATGGGCAATTCATTTGACCAAGTTACACAAGAAATTAAAAGAGCTG
>CAYJMI010000153.1:0-5166 GCA_964371285.1 uncultured Vicingus sp.
GCAACACTCTCGCCCATTTTAGGCATTATTAATTCTACTTGAGCCATAAATATTTATATAAAAACTTCTTATTTTAAGAAAGTCACAAAAATAGGGTAAAAAAAACTATTTTTCAATAATTAATTATGGTATTTTCGTTTAAAAGTAATTAGGTTTAGGCATCAATTTATGATAATTAAAGGACATATCCAACTGATTTTATTAATTAGTATTTTTTCGTCTGGTTTGTATGGACAACAAACTGCTTGCAAAAATTTTAAAAAATTGAGTTGTCCCGAAAAACGATGGGTTATTTTTCATCCGTTTGTGGCAAAAAAAGCTTTGCAACTTTCGTTGGAAGCACGAACGGTAACCGCCGAAGTAAAACAACAAAAATTACTAAAAGGAACAGGCAATGGCGACCAACTCGATGCTTTTAGACACACTTACTGGATGGCTCGTTTGGCACAAGAAATACATTGGAGAAAAGCCAAACGATTGGGTAAAGCTCACGAAAAAGGAAACTACCGACAGTTTAAAAAAGGAAAATTAGAAGATGATGTTTTGCCCGATAAAATAAGTTCTGAAATGGATTTATTTAACAACGAAGTTGCTCTTCGACAGCATTCCGATATTTCGACAAGCTCTATACAGGCTAAGCTCAATGTGACAAAGAGTGACAAAAAGAATCAGGTTAAACAAACAGACTTGAGAAATGAAGTGATAAAATGGGTAAAAGAGGGTAGGTGTAAGATAATAAAAACCGATACCAACGGTAATTTTTTAGACGAACAAAACAACATTATACCTGCTGAAGAGCTGAAAGGCAAATGGGAAAATAGAAAGGTGTTGGTGAATTCGGATTATTAAATAAACCAAGATTTGGCTTTTTAAACTCCAAGTAGCGAGGTAATTTTAAATTCTAATCCTTACCAATTGGAAGAACAACAACATTTTTGGCTAGAGTCTTAAAACGAACTCCGTTTTTTTGTACAACCGTAATCGTGATATGACCTGTCTTGCTTGTATTTATATCACGTACAATACCCAATTTCCCTGTATGTGTTCCTCCTACAACCTTACATTGGTCGCCATCTTCTATTTTTTTTGATTCATTAGTCGTCATATTCCTGAATTTTTATGTTAATTATAATCCGCCCCAACCTTTCAGTAGTTTAAAGTTGAGCTTGTGTGTGAGTACCTACGGACTAATATCTTAATTCCTTTTACCAAATATAACACTTTTTGAGTTTGTAGTTATAAGTTCGTAGTTGCCTTCGCTATTGCCATCACTTCAAACTACGAACAGGAGAGGGGAAAATAGAAAGGTTTTAGTGAATTCGGATTATTAAATCAATGTTATGTAGAGACGGATAATTATCCGTCTTTTTTTATATAAATTAACCGCAAAGAACGCAAGGTTACTACGCAAAGAACACAAAGCTAATAATTGCGACAAAGCAAATTCAACGCGTCATTCCGTGTATGACAAGGAATCTATTACGCAGCTTTTTAGTTCTTAGTTGGCATTTGGCAAGGTGCGGAGGTATTAACTATTTATATTTTTTTAAATTCCTTATAAAACTTTTCAATATCAGGTCTTTTAAAGAATAATTCCTCTTCTTGATTAATATGTTCTAATGACTCAGGTAATTTATTATATTTATTCTTCATCCATCCGTATTTAATATTGAGATTTGGATTTTTAAATCTTAGTCCATTTGTAATTATTTTTCTCAGGTTTTTATAAACCCTAAATAATTCTTCTCCCTCATAAAACATCATTATCCCTGTGAAGTAGTCAATATAAAATTTATCATCAGTATCTGACTTTAGATAAGAGTCTATATCAGCATCAAATATAATTCTCCGATAAGAATGCGTGTTTTCGAAAGTATAATTATTTTTCATTATCTCTAAAACTGATTTATCCAGAATAACTCTTGGATAAATTGCTGCTTGGGATTCTGTTTCATAAGCATCTACCATAGCAGGTCCGAATATTAAATTGTCTTTATGGTATAATGGACCATATGAGATGGCACCTCTGCATAAAATTTCTCTAGCAATAAGTTTTGCTATTAATCTTTGAAGGTTAAAAAAAAGTTTAGGTATTTCTTTTTGGTCGTCGGCGTTGAATGATATTACAATTGAATCAGAGAATTGAGTAACAACTTTTGAAGTCTCTTTTGGGTTTATTTGAGCGGTTTCTGTCATTTCATTAATTGTCTCAATAAGGAATGATGTTTTTTCAATAATTTCTTCCTCATCTGATTTTTTTGTTTTTTGTAGAGTATCTTCTACAATCTTCTTAAAACCAAGAATATCTAGAAAAAGAACTATTCTATTTTCGTAATTTTTCATGTTAAAGATTATCTTCTAAGATTATTACCAACTTGTATATAGTCTAATAAAATCATTTTAATACATCTAATTTTAGTATGTATATATAATTATTGTTACACAATATCTACCAAATGTAATAAAATAACAAATACGAATTATGGTACGTTTTTTACACCAATTCAAAAACAGTAATTTCGGGTAAAATGCCCACCCTGCCCGGGTAGCCAATAAAACCTAAGCCTCGGTTTACGTACAAATGTTGTTGGTTGGCAGTGTAAAGCCCAGCCCATTGTGTGTAAATATATTGCGAGGGGCTCCATTTAAAGTTGGGTATTTCTATGCCAAACTGCATGCCGTGTGTATGCCCCGAAAATGTTGCAGCAATGTCGGTATGTTCGGGCAATATTTTTGCTTCCCAATGTGATGGGTCGTGGCTCAACAGTAATTTTATATCGGTTGTTAATGTTCCGATTTTGGCTTTTTCTAGGTCTCCATATTTTGGAAAACGGTCGCCAATACCCCAATTTTCAACTCCTAAAATGGCTAAACGCTCGTTGTTTTTTTCTAAAATAAAATGTTCGTTTAACAACAGATTCCAACCCAATTTTTGGTGAACTTTTTTCATCAACTCGTAGTTGTGTTGTTTGCCTTCAAGGTCGTCTTTTTGGTAAAAATAATCACCATAATCGTGGTTGCCCAAAATAGAATAAACACCCATTGGAGCAGTTAGTTTTTGCAATACATCCATAAACGGAAGGGCTTCTTCGGTAATATCGTTCACCAAATCGCCAGTAAAAAAAATGATGTCGGGTTGTTGGTCATCAATCAATTGGATGGCTTTTTTTAATGGGTCGTCGGTTAAAAAACTTCCTACATGTAAATCAGAAATTTGAACAATTTTTAACCCTTTAAACGATTCAGGAAGTTGATTGATTTTTAGTTTTTCTTTTCTGATGGTAAAATCATAAGCTGTTTTTACCATGCCAAAAAACAATGTACCAAAAGGAATGGCAGCTGCTGCAACACCCATTTTTTTAATAAAATGCTTGCGTGATATGGTGTTTTTTTGAACAGTTTCTACTTTGGGAAACAAAATTTTTTTAACGTAAAAAAATAATGTTTTTATATCGTGGATTAGTATAAAAATGGAACCAATTATTTTGGAAATAATGGAGATTAAAATAATACCCAACACATAAATTCTGTAAAATTTTGGTGCAATTAATTTGTCTTCAAAATAGGAGGTAAGAACAAGCATAAAAATTATGGTTGCCAACGTATAAGCCCAATACCCAACTTTTAAAAATAGCTGTATTTTTTTATTTAGGGTATGGATTAAGGAACTGTAAGAGCGAAAAAAATAGAGGTCGATAGCCAGAATTGCGAATACCGAATAAAAGAAGAATTTTATTAACATTTAGTTTTTGAGTTCATTTAAAATGGCATTTTCAACTTCAATACTATTCCATATCGTATTTATATCTTTAAAATTCGCCATCACTTTTTTCATGATAGCATCTTGTTTTTGTCCAGTTTTCCAAGCATCCGAATAACGAATATGACTAAATGTTACCTGACTGTACAATGGCATCCATTTTTCTGGGTATTTTTCCGAAAAATGAGCTTCAATTTTCTTTTGCAATAAAAATTGTGGGTCAGCAACAAAATCACGCATCACGTGGTAATTGTGTAGCGATAAATCTTGAACGCCATCGCCATCAGGTTTCCGTAGTTGTTGGTATTCTTCAAATATCAAATCCCAGTTTTCGTTGTGTTTTTGCATTAAATCCCACATTACGGTACAATCTTCAAAACCGCAGTTCATGCCTTGTCCATAAAACGGAACAGTAGCATGGGCAGCATCGCCCATCAAGGCAGTTTTTCCGTGAGTCCAAGGATAGCAACGGATGATAGCCAACGACGATAAAGGATGATCTTCCCAAGCATCAGCTATTTCGGGCATCATGCTGTAAAAATCGGGGAAAGTAGATTTAAAAAATTCTTGAACTGCAGCTTTTGATTTTAAACTCTCAAACGAGTTTGCTCCTTTCATCGGCATAAATAAGGTGCAGGTAAACGAACCGTCTTCGTTGGGTAATGCAATCAACATAAATCGTCCTCTGGGCCAAATGTGCAAAGCATTTTTTTCTAATCGGTAACTTCCGTCGGCATTGGCAGGAAGTAAAATTTCACGATAGCCGTCATCGATATAATTTTGGCTGTATTGAAATCGGTCTAATTTCTGAAAAGCGTTGTAACGAGCAGCCGAAAAAGCACCATCGGCAGCAAAAACAACATCCGATTGGTATTCTTTTCGTTCTCCACTTTCTGTTTCTGTGTAAACAATACCTTTTTCTAAATTTACATCAATGCAACGTTCGTTGTAATTAATTTGGGCATTGCCAAATTCCTCAGCAATGTCCATCATTTTTGCATTTACACCACCTCTTGAAACCGAATAAATTGCCTGACCTTCTTTTCCATAAGGCTGGTAAGTTAAATTTCCTTGTAAATCGTGCATCAAACGACCCGACATTGGAATGGCTATTTTTCTGATTTCATCGCCTACACCAACGGTGTCTAAGGCTTTCCAACCTCTTGTAGATAAAGCCAAGTTGATTGATTTCCCTGCCGAGATATCTGCTTTTCTGATATCGGGACGTCTTTCTACCATAGTTACTTTATAACCTGCTTTTGAAAGATATACTGCCCATAAAGAGCCTACTAATCCTGCACCTACAATTGTTGCTGTTTTCATGTGTTAGTTTGAGGTTTGAAGTTTAAGGTTTGTCCCACCCCAACCCTCCCAAAGGGAGGGAGTTTTCCCTCCGTCGGTGGGGT
>CAYJMI010000154.1:0-239 GCA_964371285.1 uncultured Vicingus sp.
GTATTTATTGCATAAATTAACAAGCTTTAACATATATCAAGAAATAAGGGCTATCTAGCTATGTTTTTTCTCGACGAAAGATTTTATTAGAATACTTTTATTAAAAATTCCAGTGTTGTTTGGGTTGGAAACAATTTGTCTTTTATTTTTATTTTGATTTATTTTTTTGTAAAAAGCAAAGTGAGCTTTTATAATGGCAAGAGTATGATTTGGTTTGCCTTCAAGCAACAACTTAACAC
>CAYJMI010000154.1:249-5136 GCA_964371285.1 uncultured Vicingus sp.
ATCTAAAACCAACCGTTTAAAAAGTATCCAAGTTCTTTTTTGTTTGGGTAAATTTTTGTGCAACAAAAACAAATTATTTCTAAAATTCAAATAGGTTTTTTGTGGTTTAATTTTGTTCAACGTTCCACCACCAACATGATAAACGGTAGAGTGGGGTGTAAACATAATTTTATAACCTAAATTTTTAAGCCTCCAACACAAATCAATTTCTTCCATGTGAGCAAAAAAATGGTTGTCTAAACCTCCAACTTGGTTGTAATATTCCATTCGAACAAACATACATGCTCCTGATGCCCAAAAAACCTCTGTAACATCGTCGTATTGCCCTTTATCCTCTTCTAAATGGTTAAATATTCGCCCTCTACAAAAAGGATAACCTAAATAATCGATAAATCCACCTGCAGCACCAGCGTATTCGAAATATTTTTTGTTGTTGTAATCTTTAATTTTTGGCTGGCAAGCTGCTATGCTTTTATCAGTATCCATTAATTCAATCACAGGTTCTATCCAATTTTTAGTAACCTCAACATCAGAATTTAACAAAACAACATATTCGGCATTTACTTTTTTTAAAGCTTCGTTGTAGCCTTTTGCAAATCCGTAATTTTTTTTGTTTATGATTAATTTAACAGTAGGATAGTTGTTTTTAATAAAATTAATCGAATCGTCGGTTGAAGCATTATCGGCAACAATAATTTCGGTAAAATCATTGCTATTATTTGTAACAGATGGAAGAAATTTTTCTAAAAAATCTTTTCCATTCCAATTTAATATAACAACAGCAACTTTTTTCAATTGGTAAATTTATTTGGGCAAATCAAAATTTTCGTCCGTCCTATCGTGCATATACTCTCTAGGATTGGTCTCATTCATGTCACGAGGCTGATTGGTTCTTTTGTGCAATTCCACTTTCCATGAAGCATTGTAAATTTCACCAGGCAACGTAGAATGTAATAAAGGATAATCATTTGAAGCAACATCTGTGTTATAGAAAATAAATTTTACATTACTTCTGCCTTCAATACCATAGTAATGCCATATTTCGTAAGGATAAGAACTGGTTTCATTTTTTATTTCCGACAAAGTATTGGGTTTACCATATTTTAAGTAAATCCGGCCTCTATCGGTTTCAAAGCCTTTTTTTATGGAAGTTGCAAAAAGTTGTTCGGTAGTTTTTACCAATTCTTTGTATTTTTTCCATTCTTCTTCAGGGTTTGTAGCGTTACGGGTTAGCCAAAAATTGTAAAAATATTGTTTCATCAACTCTGGGTCTTTGGCACTCAACTGGTTTTTAGCAAAGTTTAATTCAATTTGTGACGAAATGGGTGCAATAGATTTAATGTTTAATTCTAATTCAGATTGAGTCATGGTAGTTACAAAAGAATTGATGTAGTCGTCAGAAACTAATAATTCGTTTGCACCAGAATTGCTTCGTTGAAAAAATACTTTTTTTAGGGTAATGGTTTGGTTGTTTTTATTTTTTAATTCCACCACTAAATTGTAATTGCCTGATGGTAATTTTTGAATATCAAACGAGGTCATTACAACGTTTACAGGTTTTGGAGTTTCTCGCTTAAAGCTTCTGTAATTTCCAATAATTTGTTTGCTTTCAAACGATTCGATAAAATAATTGATTAAAAACGCTTCGTCTTTTTCTAACACTTTATCGGTATGATACACTTCTACATAAAAAAGTAATTTTTCGAATTCTTCAGAATAAAAATCAGAAGTATAAGGCATTAAATCGTAGCCACTTTTAGTTAAAATGTTTTTTGTCTCCGTTTTTTTAAACGACTCAATTAAGGTAATATCAGAAAGTTGAATCGCATTTTCTTTATAATCTATTTCTAGTTCTTGAATGGTAGAAAAAGCATTTTCGGTACTGTTGATGTCTTTTAAAGTGATTTCAAAATCGTATTTTCCTACAGGTAGAGGAATTCGTTGTTGGTCGAAAAAATTTGCTCTAACACTTAAACTATCAGTATATTCAGGACTTTGTAAATTGTATTTTTTAAAATCGACAATGCTATCGAGTTGTTTAAAAACATAGGTGATTTCAACGGTAGCTTGCCATTTCTCATTTGTTTTAACATATTGAAGTGAACTTCCGTTAAAATTAAGATAGGTCTCTAAATAAGGTTCGTTAGTAGGTGAAGAAAACGTGCTGTACGAAAAATTGGCTTTAATTTTTTGAGCAAAACCAACACTTACCAGCATTATAGTAAGCGAACAAAGTATAACTAATTTTTTCATTTTAATGAATTTTAAAACTAGGTAAAGTTAATATTAATCTAATGAAAATAAATAATCCATTTGATTAACGGTAAAAAAGGGTTAATGAAAGGTTTTGAAAAAATAGTTTAAATAATTTATGAAAAATGTTGTTTTTTAAAATCAATTGTTACTTTTGCAGCGGAGAAATGGCAGAGTGGTCGATCGCGGCAGTCTTGAAAACTGTTGTACTGCGAGGTACCGGGGGTTCGAATCCCTCTTTCTCCGCCAGATTTATAAATCCCTTATTACTACTCAGTTTTAAGGGATTTTTCTTTTTACAAGACATGGTGAAAATTCCTTAATCATTTAACTTTGTTCTTAATACTTAAAACTTAGCACAAGGGACAGCTCCTCTACGCTTTCTTTTTTTCTTTTTACTGTGTTCAAATATTAAAGAAATTTCATGAGAACCGCCAGTATTACCATATAATTTAGAAATAGTAACATCATAGGAATAACCAATTTTTAGTCGATTTGCTTTAACACCAGCTAAAAAAACTAAAGCATCGTTGTTATAATTATTACCTAAAGTTTTCATTAACGGAATTCCTCTATACCATAAACCAATAACAAAAGGACCTTTATTATAGTAAGCACCCAAGTCTAATTGATTCCAATTCAGTTGATGTTTATAGTTAAATGCGGCTGTAACACTAGCTTCTGATTCGTCTGGTGAATTACCGTCGAGAATAAAGTTATAACCACCATGTAGAGAAGATTTTATAGGTAAATCTGCAACTTTAAAAACCAAAGATTGCTCAGGTTGATTTATATGATCTAGCGATAAACCAACCCAAAATTTATCAGAATATAAGAGCCCACCAGTACCTGCATCGAAATATGAAATATTAGAATTATTGAAACTTTCTGTAGTTTCTAATGCTCCATCACGTATTATTTGGTCAGCAAATAAAAGTCGAGATTCATCGATACCTCTGAATGTATATGAAAACTTCAATCCAGCTCTAAAAAATAATTTACGTTTTAGTTTTAAGGCATAAGAATATAAACCTGCAACATTCGTGAATTTTAATCCCCCAGAACCAGCTTTATCTTGGGTAACCATAAGTCCTATACCACTATTCATTTCAGATAGGTTATAATCGTATGAAAAAGAATAGGAAACAAAAGCACCTGGAATAGATACCCATTGATTTCTATAAATACCTGAAAATCTACCTACCTCTGTGTTACCTGTAAATGCAGGATTAAGATATAACGAGGCGGCATAAAATTGTGAAAATTGAGGGTCCTGACAGTAAGTTTTTAAGCTTATTATCATTAAAATGAATAGAATTATTTTTTTTAGTTTTAACATAAATTATCTTATCAGCGTAACATCTCCAGCTTTACTTAATTTTTTTCCATTCGTATATTTTAAATCAATTTTCCATACATAAACATCTTGTTGGCACATGGTACCTTTGTAATACCCATCCCAACCAATATTTACATCGTAAGTTTCAAAAATTAATTCGCCCCAACGATTGAATATTACAAAGTGGAAATCTGTCACAAATTTTACAAAAGGATAAAATACATCGTTGGATAATGAATAAATGTCAAAAAGACCTCCGTTACTTCCGTTTGAATTAGGAGTAAATGCATTTGGAATTTCGAAATTAAAAGAAGGATTAACCACTATTGGAAGTGAATATTCAGATTCACAGCCAAATTGATTAATTACAACAAGATTAACCAAATATGTACCAGTATCTATATAAGTATGAGAAGGTTCAAATTCTATGGATGTATAATTGTCATAAAAATCCCATAAATACGATACTCCATCAATGGATTGATTAATGAATTGTATTGTTGGTTCATCTAAAACTGTTACTAAAGGATTTGCGGTAAAATTAGCGACAGGATCAGCGTGAACAGTAACAATATTTGTAAATGTAGTATCTTTAATACAGCCTTGATCAGTAGTTACAGTTAAAGTAACATCATAGGATCCGGAATTAGTATATATATTACTTGGATTTTGTAGAGACGAGGTTCCGCCATCACCAAAATCCCAAAACCAAGCATCAATTACATCAATTGGTGTAGTAGAAATATCAGTAAATCCAACTGACAATGGAGCACAACCCATGCCTGAACCAATAAAATTTGGTTTAGGAAGAGGTTTAAATACTAGAACTGCTGAATCGGTAATACTTACACCACATTGATTTGTTACAGTTAAGATATAAGTAGTTGGCTGCAAAGGTACAATTTGAAATGATCCAGGATTATTAGGTAATCCATTGTTCCAACTGTAGGTTAATGGACCAGTATTTGGGTTATTAACTGTTCCATAAAGTAGTGTATTTGTACCCGGACAAATAGGCGTTGTAACAACAACATCAACATCATTCTGGAATAATGATTGAACATTTATTTTTATAGTATCGGTAGTTCCAATACAACCATTTTGATCAATGGCATTGTATAAATATGTTGTTGTTGTTAGTGGTGCTAATACTGCAGGATTAGCAATACCAATGCCGTTGTTCCAGAAATAAATATAGTTTCCATTACCGCCACTAGCAGTTCCTGTTAAACTAACATTATTACCATAACAAATTGTTTGATCAGGAAGATTATTAGTTATAACTGGAGTTGGAG
>CAYJMI010000155.1:0-5047 GCA_964371285.1 uncultured Vicingus sp.
AAGCCGACAACAACAATGTAATAGTAGTAACAGACCATGATAAGCACCGAACCAATATTAAATTAAAAGATATGATAGATAAATTACCCGAAAGTGAATTTATGCAGGTACACCGATCTTATCTTGTTCAGCTAAATAAAATAACCAAAGTTGACGGTGAAATAATTGAAATTAATAACAAAACTATACCAGTAAGTAAACCCTATATGGATGAATTGTATAAACGTTTAAATTTAAGATAAGCCCATGAGCGAGAAAGTTTTTATTAATGAACTGCAACAAATTGAAATTGTTTTTAACGAAAAAGTTTACGACAAAGAGTTAAAAGTAATGTTAGATAAAGCTGCTGAATTCATTAAAAAAAACCATAAAAAACAAGTTCCTGTTCATTTATTGGTTAACATAAAAAAAATTAATATGATAACTATAGAATCACGTAAACGCGGTTCAAATTGGTTGTTTGAACAACCCATAGATAAAGTTGCTGTATATGGAGACAATTTATTTATGAAGTATTTTATTCTAATGTTTACTAAAGGACTGGGAATAACAGACAAAATGAAATTTTTTGTTTCCCGAACTGAAGCTCAGCAGTGGCTATAGAAAAAAAGATTATGGGAAGAAGTAGACTAAATAAGGAGCAATTAGCATACCTTAAGGAGAAACTAACTCTCTCGGAAGAACTATTTTTAGCAATAGCAACAGGTAAATACGATATCGATTTTCAAATACCTAAAGAAGAGGATGAATTTACCGGACTTTATGTGGGAATAAAATTAATGCTCGACTCCTCTAAAGAACAGCTCTATACCCTTAAAAAACTAAACCGTCAACTTAAAGCTGGCACTATAAAAAGAGAAGTATTAATTAACGAGTTACAAAAAGTTGGTCATATTGGAAGCTGGGAATGGAAATGGGAAAGCAGTACCATAAGCTGCTCTAACGAGATGTTAAAAATATTAGAACTCCAACAAAAAAACAACAAACTAAAATATGAAACGCTACTAAGGTTTATTCACAAACAGGATGTAGAAACCGTAGATTACATTATCAGACGAGCCTATTTTAAAAACAATCCCTTTAAAATTTATTTTCGTATTACAGCTAATGGAGGAAACCCTAAATTTCTTGAAGTAAGAGGCACCGTTGAAATAGGAAAAGATGAAACTCCTGTTAGAATGTATGGAACCATACAGGATGTTACCGAACTTAAAGAAACCAAAGAAAAATTATTTCTTTCCAACCAACAATTAGAAGCAAAAGTAAACGAACGAACTCGTGATTTAAATAGAGCATATAAGAACCTAGAAAGGGAAATGCAACTTAAAGAAACGGCATTAGAAAAAGAACGATTACTATCAGTTGTTGTTGAGTCGAGTAACGACGCAATTATAAGTAAAACCATATTGGGTAATATAACAAGTTGGAATAAAGGTGCAACTAAAATATATGGTTACACCGAAAAAGAAGTAATGGGACAACACATCAGTATAATTATTCCTGAAGAAAAATTAGAGGAGTATGAAGGTGTAATGAGAAAAATTTCTAAAGGTCAAAAATTAAACACTTTTCAAACCATAAGAAAAACCAAAAACGACTATTTAATTGATGTAAGTTTATCCATCTCTCCCATCAAAAATAATTTAGGCGATATTTTAGGTGTGTCAGCAATTTCACGAGATATTACTGATGAAAAAAATGCAAACAAACGTTTTGAAATAGCCGTTGAAGCTGCTCCAAACGCTATGATAATGGTAAATGAACACGGTAAAATTGTAATGTTGAATAAACAAACAGAAAAAATGTTTGGTTACGATGAAAAAGAACTTTTAGGAAATTCTATTGAAATTTTAATTCCTGACGAAGTAAAAGAAAACCATTTTTATAGCAGAAGTGAGTATCAAAATAACCCAAGTGCAAGACCTATGGGCGTTGGTAGAGAATTATTTGGCGTAAAAAAAGATGGAACTAAAATTATAGTTGAAATTGGGCTTAATCCTATTATTAGAAAAGAAGGGAAATTTGTTTTAGCATCAATAGTAGATGTTACCGAAAGGGAAAAATTTGAATATGAACTTCGAAAAAGTGAGCAAAAATACAGAACGCTGGTTGAAACAATGAATGAAGGCGTGTTGATGGTTGATAATAATGACATCATAACATTTGCAAACGACTTTATGTGTAAAATGCTAGGTTATCAGTTTAAAGAAATGCAGGGAAAAAAAGCCAATAAACTATTGTTGGACAAGGAAGAAAGAAAGGAAATGAAGTCGATAATTTCATCCAGAAAAAATGGGAAATCAACAAAATATGAAATTCAGTTGTTAACCAAACACAAACAAAAACTATGGATGTTGGTTAGTGGTTCACCAACTTATGATGCACAAGGAAACATTATAGGTTCGGTGGGTTTGCACACCAACATAACCAACCGTAAATTAATGGAAGAAGAACTTAATTCCATTGCGAATATTCCTGCAGAAAATCCGAATCCGACATTTAGGTTTTCAGTACATGGGCAAATATTATTGTATGCAAACCCAGCAAGTAACAATACCCTTAATTTTTTCGATAACGAAGATAACAAGGAGATTAAACATGAATGGGTTAAACAAATTAATGAAACATTTCAGTTAGGTAAAACTGTTAAAAAAGAACTAAAAGTTGACGAAAAAACCTACATGTGTACCATTGTGCCAGTACCTCAAAATGGATATGTAAACGTATATGCTGTTGATATTACTGCCATTAAAGAAGCGGAAGCGGAAATAAAAAAACTGTCGTTGGTTTTATCAAAAACCGACAATGCGGTAGTAATTGCTGATAATAAAGGAAATATTCAGTGGATAAACGAAGGGTTTAAACGAATTACCGGATATTCGCTCAACGAAATAACCGGAACCCATGGTCAACGCCTCAGAAAAGGAAGAAAAACTGGGCTTGTTGAAAATCACCCCTATTTTATAAAAATGCTGGAAACTAAACAATCGGTTTCTTATGAATCGCACAATTTTAAAAAAAATGGAGAGGAATATTGGTCAATTACCACATTAACACCATTGTTTAATAATAGTGGGGAACTCGAAAATATTATTGCGATTGATACCGATGTTACACATAAAAAACAAGCTGAGAAAGAAATTTTAAAAGCAAAAAAAATTGCCGAGGACTCTGCAAAAACAAAAGAATTGTTTTTAGCTAACATGAGCCACGAAATTAGAACTCCCATGAATGCTATTATGGGAATTATACAATTACTAAAAGACACTCCCCTTAATCAAGGACAATTAGATTACTTAAAATCGATGGATTTTGCCGGAGAAAACCTGCTTAGAATCATCAACGATGTGTTAGACTTGTCAAAAATAGAATTGGGCAAAATGAGCCTCGAAAAAATACAGTTTAACCTGAACAGTTTACTATCCGATTTATTTAATTCAATCAGCCACCGTGCACACGAAAAAGGAATACAACTTTTAAAAATGGTGGATGATGATGTTCCCGAAAAAATTATAGGCGACCCCGTTCGTATTAACCAAATATTGATTAATTTAATAAGCAATGCCATAAAATTTACTGAAACCGGCTTTGTAAAACTGTATGTAAAAGCTGTTGAAAAAAATGATACTACTGTTAAAATCAATTTTATTGTTGAAGATACTGGAATAGGAATTAACGCACAAATGCACAAAATAATCTTTCATGATTTTGAGCAAGCCAATAAAGAAACCACAAGAAAATATGGGGGGACAGGTCTTGGACTTTCTATTGTTAAACGACTGTTGGAACTTCAAGGTGGTAGCATTAAAGTAAAGAGTAAAGAAGGTAAGGGAGCTACTTTTATTGTTGAAATACCTTTTGCCAATTCAACTTCCGACGACGAAGTCCCACAAACCATTGAATTTGATGAATTCGAAAAAGAACTTTTTAAAACTACAATTTTGTTGGTAGAAGACAATACCTTAAATCAAATGGTGGCTACAAAATTTTTGGAAAGCATGGGGATAAAAATAACTGTGGTTAATAATGGGCTTGAAGGAGTAAATGAATTAGCCCGATTTGATTATGATATGGTTTTGATGGATATTCAAATGCCACACATGGATGGTTATACCGCAGCTAGATTTATAAGAACTAAAATGAAAGGTGAAAAAAAACACATCCCCATTTTAGCCATGACAGCCCATGCCATAAGTGGAGAAAAAGAAAAATGTATTGCTGCAGGTATGAATGACTACATTAGTAAACCTTTAAAAAGAGAACATTTAAAATCAAAAATTATAAATTTATTAAAACAAAAACAACAGTTATGATAAATAGAGAAAAAATAAAGGAAATGTTAGGATGTGATGATGAATTTCTTGACAAATTATTCGAACAGTTTATTATTGAATGTACGGAATCAATTCAAAAAATTAACGATGCCTATCTCAATAAAAATTGGCAATTAATTAGAGGAGCTGCACACAAAATGCTTAGCTCATCTAGAATATTAATGTTAAATAAATTAACAACACTGCTTAAAGAAATTGAAATACTGGCAGAAAACAGAACAAACCTTGAGAAAATACCTTCGCTATTGGAACAATTAAATACTGAAATCCAGTTGATTTTTGAGGAGTTAAAAGGTGTTAAATAAGGTAGTAGTTTATTTACGGAAAATTGTAATCAAAAATGTATTCCAATCAAAAACTTTTAATGATTAATTTAAGAGTATAAAATTGTAATTAAAGAGAAACAACTTTTAAAAACATAAACCGATGCAAGTTACAGAAGAACTAACTATAGAAAAAATAGTAGCCGAAGACGATAGCTTTATAGCTGTATTTGAATCTCTTGGGATAGATTTTAATAGCAAAGCTAACCGAACAATAAGCGAAGTTTGTGAAACAAGAAATATAAACGTTATCGAATTATTAGAAGATTTAGAAGAAGTGATAAAAGTAAATAATTCTAAAAAAACGATAAAAAACAAAATTAAATCCAAAACACTCATGATAAAAAAACGTATTTATTACGAGTCGAGTTGTGCTGCCATCAATGATTT
>CAYJMI010000156.1:0-4974 GCA_964371285.1 uncultured Vicingus sp.
TTTTCATCTGTAGATATTTATTGTTTTTTTATGTCAGATGGAATACGCCATGTTATCTTCATCACTTTTTGTGTGCTTTTGCACGTGGCTATTTCATATCTTTTTTGGAGGTTTAATTAATTTTAATATATTTGAACCGACATGAATAAAATTGAGCTAAATAAATCGACTTGTGAGCTTATTGAAGAAGGTGTTGTTTATGTTGTTTATAAAGATAAAGTTGATATTGAGTTAAAAGATGTAATAGAAACAAGAGTGATATCAAATCAACTAGCCGGAGGTCATCCTTATGTATCCATTTATGAATCAGGACCAGAAACAATTATCACAAAAGAAGCACGAGAAATCTCCTCAAAAAATGGAGATATAGCCAATAGAAAAGCATTAGCCATAGTAGTTTCCAATTTAGCTCATCGACTTATTGTTAACTTTTTTATCAACATGAATAAACACATTTATCCCATGAAAGCTTTTAATACTAAAGAAGAAGCTATAAAATGGGCTAAACAACACTTAAAAACCAACTTGGTTTAGATGGTTGCTATACACTTTAACTCTATGCAAATTGGAGAAGGCAAAGCATTTACCTCAACCGTAGTTCTGCATGGCTGATTGGTTTTAAAATACTCGGCATAAATTTTATTGTACGTTTTAAAATCGCGTTTCATGTCGGTTAAAAAAACCGTTACATCTACCATATTTTCCCAACTCGAACCCGATTCTTCTAAAATTACACGAACATTTTCAAATACTGAACGACATTGAGCCTCAAAATCGAAACTTTCGTAGTTGCCATTGTTATCGTATTTTAAACCGGGGATATTAGCTTCTTCGCTACCCGAACCAGCAGCTCTTGGTCCAACTCCCGACAAAAACAATAAATTACCCACTTTACGTGCATGAGGATAAAGTCCCATTGGCTTGGGTGCTTTATTGGTATTAATTTTATCTGACATAATTTATTTTTGTGTCATCAAATTTAGAATTTTTAATACCTTTAATGCAAATTATACAAATAGAATTTTAAATATGGAATATAGAAAATTAGGAAAATCAGGTTTACAATTAAGCGAATTATCGTTGGGAAGTTGGTTGACATTTGGCAAACAAATTGAAAACAACACCGCCGAAGATTTAATGAAATTGGCTTACGACAACGGTGTTAACTTTTTCGACAATGCCGAAATATACGCACGAGGCGAATCGGAAAAAGTAATGGGGAAAATTCTTAAAAAAATGAAATGGGACAGAGATTCCTATTGCGTTTCAAGTAAAGTATTTTTTGGATTTAGAGGCACTGAAAACACAAAACCTAATCAAAATGGTTTAAGCAGAAAGCACATTTTTGAAGCTTGTCATCAGGCATTAGATCGCTTAAAAGTAGATTATTTAGACCTTTATTTCTGCCACCGACCCGATAAAAATACACCGATTGAGGAAACCGTTTGGGCAATGCACAACCTTACTACACAAGGCAAAGTTTTATACTGGGGAACATCAGAATGGAGTGCTCAGGAAATTATGGAAGCTCACCTAGTTGCCAAACAACACCATTTAATTGCTCCAACCATGGAACAACCTCAATACAATATGCTTACCCGCCAAAAAGTTGAAGTAGAATTTTCACAAATCTACAAAACAGTTGGATTGGGAACAACTATTTGGTCGCCATTGGCATCGGGTGTTTTAACAGGAAAATATAACCAAAACAAAGACCCGAAAAATACCCGTTTAAACATGGAAGGTATGGATTGGTTAAAGAAAAATGTACTGGAAAAAGAAAACATTAAAAAAGCAGAAAAACTAACTGTTTTAGCCAAAGATTTAGGCATGACTTTACCCGTTTTAGCCATTGCTTGGTGTTTAAAAAACCCAAATGTAAGTACGGTTATTCTTGGTGCAAGCAAAACAGCTCAACTCAAAGAAAACTTTAAAGCCTCAGAAGCCAAAAACAAACTAACACCAGATGTTCTGTTGCAAATAGAGAAAATTCTAAATAATACTCCAACAAAACCTACTTTCTGATATAATTAAAAAGTATTTTTTCTTTCCTATTTGAAAAGAATTTTTTTTATCAAAATGAATATCACATTTTCATTTTGAAAAAATAGGGTTCTTTCCATTTTGATTTCTGGATATTTTTAATTTACCCCAACCCCTTTGTTAGCACAAGGGGTTTGTTTTTATTTATTCATTTGTTTTTTCATGGTATGCCGTTTGAATTCAGTTTTAAAAGTTAAAAAAATGTCGAACTAAAATATTAAAGTCATGAAAACACTAAAATTAATATCAATGGTAATGGCAAGTTTACTATTTGTTTTTACCTCGTGTCAAAAAGACGATGCATATCCTTCTTCTAATTCAAACTCAAGTAGCACAGAATCAGGCACATTTAAAGTTAAAATGACCGATGCTCCGGGAAATTATGCCGCATTGGATGTTCAAATAACAGGAATCGATGCTTATCTAGAAAATGACGGATGGGTATCGTTGAATAATGAAATTCAACACGTTAGTGTATTAAGTCTAACGAATGGTGTTGAAACTTTATTAGCATATAAAGGTATGGCAACAGCTGGTACATATTCTAAATTAAGAATCACTTTTGGAAATGATAATACATTAACACTTAGTGAAAGTTTAGGCGTTGGTGGAGTTTCTAGTAATGGCTCGGCTACAGTTCAATTGTTATGGGATGGATCAAGAGAAGTAATAATTGAGATAAATGAGCAAATTTCTGCAAATTCAGAGGCAGAGGTACTACTTGATTTTCAAGTTGTACAATCAATTAAAGAGACAGCTCAACAATACATTATTGACCCTGTAATTACCGAAATTAAGGATGCCAGTACAGGTTTGAGGGGTGAGGTACAAGGTACTGCAAATGCAGCTGTAATTATTACAAATGGATTAACTAAATTAAGTACTTATGTAGATGCCTCTGGTAACTTTTTAATAAGAGGTGTTGACGAAGGGGTTTATGACCTAGTAGTTATTCCTGAAACAACTGTTTCTGAATTACCTCAAGAAAAAAGAATAGAAAATGTGCTGGTTTCAAAAGGAGAAATTAAACACATAGGTATCATTAACTTTTAATTATTATAAATATTGCTAAAAAGCAGGTGTAAGCATAAAAATTATCCTGCTTTTTAGCATAAAAAAAATAGCCATGAAAACTCAATTTAAATTAACTACTCTAATCCTTATAACTGTTTTTTTTATCTCAAGTTGTAATAACGATTCTAAACGAGTAAAAGTAGATATGCAAACACAAGAAATCTCAAGAGATTCTTTAGAAATGTTGTTTATTCAAACACTAAACGAAATTGAATCTAACCTTAAAATGATAAGAGAAAAGGAGGGATTAATTGTGCTGGGACCTGAAAGTGATTTAGAATCAGGAATAAATACCAAGGAAAAAATATTACGAAACATTCAGATTATTAACTCCTTAATGGATGAAAACAGGGCTAAAATTGAAGCTTTAAAAACAGCTCTTATAAAAACTGAAACGGAAAACAAACAAATGCATTTGTTAACTGATGCTGTAAATGAAAAATTAACCTATCAAGAAGAACAAATCAACTATTTAAAAGAACAATTAGGTAACAAAAATTTTGAAATAGCTGAATTAAATACAACACTAACCTATCTGGAGCTTCAAGGCGAAAAATTTCAAATCATTATTAATAACTTAGAAAATGAATTAAACACTGGGCATTATATTATTGGCTCTTACAAAGAGTTAAAAGAAAAAGGTGTTACCGAAAAAGAAGGTGGTGTTTTATGGCTTGGTAGAACAAAATCAATTAACGAAAACTTTGAAGAAACAGATTTTACCGTTATCAATATCAAAGAAAATACAACAATACCTATTTTTAGTAAAAAAGCCAAACTACTTTCAGAACACAAAACTGAATCGTATGAGTTTATAACGGAAGACAATCAAATTAGTTATTTAAATATTATTGATCCCAAACAGTTTTGGAAAACAAGCAAGTATTTAGTTATAGAGATAAAATAAACAACATGGAACCTAAAAAAAACATATTGAAAATTGCTATTCTGGATGATAGTGATTTTTACAATCGGATTATTACAAAACAATTAGAAAGTTATACCAAAGGATTATCGTTAGAAAAAAATTTTGAATTCAATATTGAGTCTTATGCACATGCTGATGACTTTATAAGAAATTTGAAAGAAGATATTGATATAGCTTTTGTTGATTATTATCTAGGCTCTGGAGTAACAGGTTTTGACGTGTTACAACTCATTAAAAAAAAATGTAACGATTGTAAAGTGGTTATTATTTCTCAGGCAAGAAATGAACTCACAACCATTAAAACACTTTCCAATGGAGCTTCTGGATTTATTTATAAAGACAAAAATGCATTAGCAAACACCTGTTTTTTTGTAGAACACGAAGTCAATAAAAAATTTACATAAACAATACTCTCATGAAAGATGCAAAAATATATCGTATATTGGTGGCTGATATGGATACAGATTTCATGAGACGCTTGTGTGATGTATTAAATAAAATTTCGGAACAATATGATGACGTTCAATTACGGGTAATTCCTACATACCAATCAAATCATAAAAAACCTTATTGTGAACACAATTTTAACTTAGCTTTTATAGATTATAGTATAATTATAGACGACAAAAATATGTTAATTTCTAATTTACATAATAACAACCCTGAATGTTTATTGGTATTGTTAATAGATGATAAAGGAGGTTTACAAATAAATAAACTTGTAAAAAAATTAGAACAACAAGGTCAACCTTTTTTTGGAGAACACCTTCTAAAAGATAATTATTCTATTGATTTATTAACTATTTTGTGTAAAGGATTTATAGAACGAATCATATCAAAATAAAACATGATGTTAGTACGATTTACTTTCAAATTTAAAATAATAATGGTTATGCTTATAGCACTTGGCTTTGTGAGCATGATTGGAA
>CAYJMI010000157.1:0-4904 GCA_964371285.1 uncultured Vicingus sp.
GTGTTGGGCATTTCCATAAACGATGTTATTCCTCCTGCTACAGCAGCTCTAGATTCAGTTTTTATGGTGGCTTTATGGGTTAAACCTGGCTCCCGAAAATGCACTTGGTCGTCGATTAAGCCAGGGAGCAAATAATTACCTTTTACATCAATCACTTTGTTTGTTTTTTCGAAAGAAGTTATATCATCTTCTATCTTAAAAATTTTAGCGATGATTTCGTTTTCAATTAAAACATGACCCGAAACGATTTTCCCTTCGTTTACAATTTTGGCATTTTTAAGTAAAATTCCCATAGTACTATTTATTAGTTTACAGCCTTATTTTTATTAGCTAATTGACCACAAGCAGCATCAATATCTCTACCTCGGCTTCTTCTAACATTCACAACCAGCTTGCATTTTTCTTCCAAAAATCGGGCAAAATCATCTGTTTTTTTGCTATCTGCTTTTTCAAATTGGGCGTCATCAATCGGATTGTATTCAATAATGTTGATTTTACAAGGTACTAGTTTACAAAATTCAGCTAAATCTTTCGCATCTTCAATGCTATCGTTAAAATCCTTAAAAATAATGTATTCAAAAGTTACCCGACTTCCTGTTTTTTCATAAAAATAAACCAATGCCTCGCCTAATGCTTCTAACGTATTGGTTTCGTTTATTGGCATAATTTTGCTTCGTTTTTCGTCTGTTGCAGCATGTAACGATAAAGCCAAATTAAATTTTACTTGGTCGTCGCCTAATTTTTTAATCATTTTTGCAATTCCTGCTGTAGAAACGGTTATTCGTTTTGGCGACATTCCCAATCCTTCTTCAGCACTAATCAATTCAACCGATTTTAATACATTGCTGTAATTCAATAATGGTTCGCCCATTCCCATATAAACAATATTGGTTAGGGGTGTTTTGTAGTATTCTTCTGCTTGTTTTTTAATGAGAGCCACTTGGTCGAAAATTTCGTCGGCATCAATGTTTCTTAAACGGTCTAATTTACCCGTAGCACAAAAAGTACAAGTTAAACTGCAACCAACTTGCGATGAGATACAAGCGGTCATTCTAGTCTTTGAAGGAATTAAAACCCCTTCGGTAATTTTACCATCGTGCAAACGAAAAGCGTTTTTTATGGTTCTATCAGAACTGATTTGTAATTCGGCAATGGTTACCGAATTGATAACAAAATGTTGCTGAAGTAACTCTTTAATTGCACCCGAAATGTTCGACATTTCATCAAATAAAGTGGCTTGTTTTTTCCACAACCATTCGTAAATTTGATTGGCTCTAAATGGTTTTTCGCCGTGCTCAACAAAGAAATTTTTGAGTTCTTCTTTGGTTAAACTTTTAATATTTGGCAAAGCTTTCATTTACTACAAAGGTAGGTAAAGAAGTTGGAAGATGGAAGAGCCTCCCCAACCCCTCCGAAGGAGGGGCTTTCGTAGTGGAACGAAGATGGAAGTACTTCCGACTTCGGACTTCCGTCTTCGGACTTCCAACCTAGTTTCCCTTAATAACTACCTCATCAAATTTTTTGATGTTCTCTTGAAGTACAACATTAAAACTATCCTTGTATTGATTTTGGATAGGTTCGGCTGTAGGAAAATCTTCTTTTAAATGATTCGATTGTTGTCCATTTTTCCAAAAACGATAACAAACGTGTGGACCAGTTGCTAAACCAGTGCTACCAACATAACCAATTACATCGCCTTGTTTTACTTTTTCGCCTTTGTTAACCGCTCTTTTACTCATGTGAAGGTATTGAGTGGTGTAAGTATTGTTGTGGCGAATTTTTACATAATTTCCGTTAAATATGCCATGAGCAGATTCTACTACAACACCATTACCTGTTGCTAAAATTGGAGTTCCGGTTGGTGCTGCATAATCGGTTCCTAAATGGGCTTTATTAATTTTTTGAACAGGATGAAACCGTTTCATGGTAAAGCCCGAAGTTAATCGCCCAAATTTTAAGGGCGACTTTAAAAAGGCTTTTTTTACACTGTTTGCTTTTTCATCAAAATAATCGGCAATTCCATCTTGCACAAAATAATGCCCTTGAAACTCCTTGCCTGAGTGGTTAAATTGTGCAGCTATTATTTTACCAACGCCAACCGATTTATTGTCAACAAATTTTTCCTCATAAATAACCTTAAACCAATCGTTTTTTTGAATACGATAAAAATCGATAGTCCAGGCAAAAATATTGGAGAGTTCGATGGCTAAAACAGGCTTAATATTAGCGTCTTGTAAAGTCTTATAAAGTGATGAAGTAATTTTTCCGGCAAATGTTCTGATTTCTGTTTTTATAGGTCGTTTCTTTTTATAAACCTGAATTGAATCTCGTAAATCGAAAACAATGTATTCTAACGAGTTGGGCTCGTAAACAAAACAATGTGGGTTGTTTAAGGAGTCTTTTGTACAAAAAAAAGTGTAGTTTTTCCCAGCAATAAAGTTTCGTTCAATATCAAAAACACCTTTTGATTTGTTAACCATTTCAAAAATTTGTTGTTGGGGGATATTAAATTTTAACAATAAATTGGTAATAATTTCATTTGGTTTAATTTCTCCTTTATGAATAGAGAAGGTGTCTGTTCTCATTCCATACTCAAAAGTGGGCACTACAACACTATCTTTTTGTATAATTTTTGTAGTATTAACAGAGATAATATATTGATTGACAAAGTAAATCGAAAAAACGAGTAACAGGATTGAAATTACAATTAGGATAATTTTATTTTTACGTTGCATGAGCTATTTTTCGATGCATAAAAATAAGGCGTTGAAATGTTTCAACGCCTTATTAAATATATTGTTTTTAACAAAAGGATGTTAACCTTAATCCACCTTAGAAATTGGACCAGCCAAACCTTTGTAGCTGGTTAATTCCATTTTTACAGCACCCACCATTACTTTACCTTCGGCTAAAAGTGGGATTTTGTTGATGTCGTCAGAAATCCAAACACTTACGTCGGTTTCGTTTTTAAATAAACGACCAGTTTGAATAACAGGGTGAAATTTCATCGCTCTGTACTTTTTACCTTCTACTTTTACAGATTCTCTTCCGGCAAATTTTATTTTTAAAGGCCAAATCTCATCATCCACAAACGACCAAATGGTAAATATTTCTCCCACTTTAGCTTTGGTAAAATCTATTGTTCTCGCATAATAAAAAGATGATAACATGTCTTGAATTCCTTCTGGAGCAGTAAATTCAACACCTTTTTCGTTGATTACTTTATTTTGTTTTTGTGCAAATTTATAGTTTTGTTTAATCTTGTAACCACCTTCATTTACATCTCTTAAAAACGCCCAAGGAAATGCACCTTCGGCATCAAAAACAGTTTCGTATCGGTCTCTTACTTTAAAAAACCAATCGAATGCTCCTTTTGATTGTCCGATTCCTACAATATGAAAAACTTCACGACCATCAATTTTTTTGTCGAATTTATTTACTTCAAGCCTTGCTATACCTGCATTTATTACTCCGTAATGTAAACGATATTCTAAAACTTCGCCTGGTTTAAATGCGGTAACATCAATAGTTCTAAGCTCATTATTTTTAGGTTCAGAAATTTGTGCAGCAGCTTCTTGCTCTTGAGTAATAAAAGCATAGAAAATGCTAACAAGAGCCAATCCGAATATTAAATATTTTGATTTCATAACTTTAAAAATTTATCGATTGAATATTTTCAAAGATTGTGCCAACATAATAATAACTAAAGTTACTAATTTTTATTGTAGCAAAAAGACCTAACAGGTTTTTAAAACCTGTTAGGTCTAAAATTATTTCTAAATAAATTTAAAAATCAAACTTAATGCCCTGTGCTAAAGGCAAACTGTCAGAATAGTTAATGGTGTTGGTTTGTCTTCTCATATAAGCTTTCCATGCATCAGATCCAGATTCTCGTCCGCCACCAGTTTCTTTTTCACCACCAAAGGCACCACCAATTTCAGCACCTGATGTTCCAATATTAACATTGGCTATTCCACAATCTGAACCTGCATGAGAAAGGAATAATTCCATTTCACGCATACTGTTGGTAAAAATTGCTGATGATAATCCTTGAGGAACTCCATTTTGCATGGCAATAGCTTCTTCAATGGTTTTGTATTTCATTACATATAAAATTGGTGCAAAAGTTTCTTCTTGTACAATGTTAAATTCATTTTTAGCTTCTACAATACAAGGTTTTACATAACATCCGCTTTCGTATCCTTCACCAGTTAAAACACCACCATCAACTAATATTTTGCCACCTTCTAATTTTGCTTTTTCAATAGCATTTAAGTAATCCTGAACAGCACCTTTGTCAATTAATGGACCTACGTGGTTATTTGAATCTAAAGGATTTCCAATTTTTAATTGTCCGTAAGCATTTTTCAATACGTTAATGGTTTTATCATAAACACTTTCGTGGATGATTAAACGACGGGTTGAAGTACAGCGTTGACCAGCAGTTCCAACAGCTCCAAAAACAGCACCAACCAACACCATGTTTAAATCAGCATGTTCAGAAACAATTATCGCATTGTTACCACCTAATTCTAAAATGGTGTTTCCAAAACGTTCTGCAACAGTTTTAGATACGTGGCGACCAATTCTTGTAGAACCTGTAAAAGAAACTAATGGAATTCGTTTATCGTTGTTGATTAAATCGCCTGATTCATTTCCAATAACCACACAACTCACTCCTTCAGGCACATTATTACGTTTTAACACATCAGCAATAATATTTTGACAAGCAATTGCACACATCGGCACTTTCGAACTAGGTTTCCAAATACAAACATCACCACAAACCCAAGCCAATGCAGCATTCCAGCTCCAAACAGCTACAGGAAAGTTGAAAGCAGAAATAATTCCTATTGTTCCAAACGGATGCCATTGTTCGTACATACGGTGTTTTGGACGTTCAC
>CAYJMI010000158.1:0-4884 GCA_964371285.1 uncultured Vicingus sp.
AACCCACAACGGAGGACTTCCCCTCTAAAAAGAGGGGCTAGGGGTGTGTTTTTGAATTATTGAAAACTTTAAACTGAAAACTAAAAAATGAAAGAAATAGGACATACTGTTGAATTAGAAGCCATTAAAACTACCCCACAAGGTATTTATTTGATTACTGACGAACAAAAAGAGATTTTGTTGCCTAACAAATACATTCCAAGAAACCTTGAAATTGGCGATAAAATTGAAGTGTTTGTTTACACCGATTCGGAAGATCGACCAATTGCAACTACATTAATTCCAAAAGTAAAAATAAATCATGTAGCACTGTTAAAAGCGGTGGATGTGAATGATTTTGGAGCATTTTTCGATTGGGGAGTTGAAAAACATTTATTAGTACCTTTTGCAGAACAGTTTGTAAAAGTTGAAAAAGATAAAAACTACATCATTTATTTGTATAAAGATGAAGTAACCAATCGAATGGTTGGTACAACAAAATACAGTAGATTTTTAAAGAATAACTCTATAGAATTGAGTATTGGCGACAAGGTGAATTTTATGGTGAGTGGGCAAACCGATATTGGCTATAAAATAATAATTGAGCAGAAATACCTTGGAATGATTTATAAAAATGAAGTATTTGCAGCGATTCACTTAGGTGATGAGTTTGTAGGTTATGTAAGAGCTATTAGAGACGACAATAAAATTGATGTAAGCTTAAACAGTTCTTCTATTGATGAAATTGAAATATTGGCGAATAAAATTTATGAAAAACTTTTGCGTGAAAAAGGCTCCATTAATATTTCTGACAAAAGTAATCCAGATGAAATTTACCAAATGTTTCAGGTGAGTAAAAAAGCCTTTAAACGAGCAATAGGTATTTTATATAGTGATCGTAAAATAGAAATTAATCCGAACAGTATTGTATTGGTTGTTTAATTAAAGAGTTATCAATTAGAAGTTTACTCACTAAATCTTATTCAATTCGTTGACAAATATTTTGGCAGCTTCGTTGGTATAGGTTTTTTCTTTGAATGTCTTTACCCACTGAACACCTCTAACTACATTGGTTAAAAACACTTCGTCGGTTTGTTGAAGCACATTTGCATTTAACATTCCTTCAAAAATATTAATTTTAAGTTTTTCGGCTATTTTCAAAATTTGTTTTCGCATCACACCATCCATGCAGCCTTCATCGAGACTAGGAGTATAAATGTTGTTTTTTTTGTAAAGAAAAATGTTGGAATTAGTGGTTTCTACTATTCGGTTGTGTTTGTTTAGAATAATGCAGTCATCGAGATTATTTTCTAAAGCGTAGAGCCCGGCCAATATTTGAGGAATATCGTTGGTAGTTTTTATGTTCGATAGCTTTGAAGTGCTTCTTCTGTGTAGGTTATAGATATCGATAATCAAACCGTTTTCGTTTAAACTATAATGATTTTGTTCGATAGGTTTCGCCTCAATGACATAGCCACATTTCTCGTTAAAAGGAGTATAAAAACCTTCTGCTTCACGAAAAACAGTTAACCGGACTCTTCCTCCTTTTTTAATATTGTTTTTTAGAACAAGATCTTCAATTTGTTTGATGAGTGTTTCAAAAGTGATTTCACAATTTTTAAATTGCAAAAAATCCATTCCTTTTTTTAAACGCTCAAAGTGATCGGGTAAGAAACACAATTTACCATCTAATACTCTTATGGTTTCAAAAATGGCATCTCCATATTTAAACGCTCTATTGTTAACCGTAAAAATATTTTCGGTCTCTAAAAACAACTTTCCGTTGTAATTGATATAGAGCGTTTTATCCAAATTAAGTAATTATTTGGTTGAGGTATACGTTTAAATCGGAGTTTTTGTTCACTTTAATTCCTTTTACACCAGTTTTTTTGGCTGCTTCAATGTCTCTATCGCTATCTCCTATAAAATAAGATTTACTTATATCAATGTTATATTTTGCAATGGCTTTTTCTAACAATAGTGAATCTGGTTTTCGGCAAATACATTTTTCTACATCGCTGTGATGAGGACAGTAATAAATATCGAGTAATTTAAGTCGGTGGGTTTTAAATTCTTCTTTTATCAAGTGGTTTAGTTGTTGAACATCATGATTGGTATAAATTCCTTTTGAAATACCACCTTGGTTAGTGATGACAATAAATTCAAAACCGTTTTGTTGGAGTTTATTTAATGCTGAAAATAATCCATCAACAAAAACAAAATCGTTAACATTGTAGGTGTATTCTCCACGTTCTACATTAATAACTCCGTCTCTATCTAGAAAGATTATTTTTCGCATAAAATTTGAACGCTGATGACGCAGATTGTTATGATTTTAAAGGATGATATTTTTGTTGCCAAATCTCAAATGTAATTAATGTAAAATTAAAATTAATCAATTTTGAATTAAAATCATTTTATCAGTGATTATCATAAAAATCAGCGTCATCTGCGTTCCATCCTAATTAAAATAAGAAACAAGTTGACTGACAAAATTGGTAAAAGCACCAGGTATAAATAATAAGGTGAATAAAAATCCAAACGCAGCACCACCAATATGAGCATCATGAGCAATATTGGTTCCACCACGTTTGTCCATGTATATTTCATATGCGATGTATAAAATTCCAAATAAAATTGGTGGAATTGTAAAAGGTAAAAATATTATACCAATTCCACCACTTAGCGGCATAAAAGCTATTGCAGAAAATAAAACAGCTGAAACAGCTCCAGAAGCTCCAACAGAGTTATATCCATAATCGTCTTTGTGTTTAATTAAAGAGGGAATTGTTGCAGCTATAATTCCACCAATGTAAATAAAAAGATAAAATAAAATAGCTTTAGAGCCTAACGAATAAAATAAAAATCCTTCAACGGCTTTTCCAAAAGAATATAAAACATACATGTTAAAGATGAGATGAAAAATATTGTTTCTGTCGTGAATAAATGCATGAGATATTAATCGATACCACTCTTTTCGTTGTGTAACTTGATAAGGATTGAAAAGTAATTTTGTGTACAAATCCTGATTGTTGTTTGCTGCAAAAGTAATTACAACGGTTACTATGATAATAATTAAGGTTATACTCATTAAAATAGGGTCATTTGGGTTTCACTATCATCGTCTAAAATAGGCTTAATAGGTGCTTTTTTTTCTTTTCTCTCTACCGATGGTAACGCAATTTCAGGTGTTATAACTTCTGGACTTAAGTTTTGACTTTCTTCAGAATCTTCAACATCTTCAGTAGTATCAATATCGTTTTCTAACTCTTCATCTTCTTGAGTCAAAAGTTCATCTTCTATTGTTTCTTCTTCCTCAACTATTTCTTCATAAGGTAGTGGTTCTAATAAATCGATGTTTTTTACTTTGTATGTAGTCAATCTATTGCCTATGGCTTTTAATCCTTTAATGGCAATTAAGTTTTCCAATTTTAATGTTTCAGAAGCACGTTCTATACCCTTGTCTTTAGCAAAATTGAGTTGAATTTGAGGTTTCCAATCGGTAGAAACCAATTCTAAAAATGAGTTTGGGTGTTCTGTAATAAACAACACTTTATGGTTGGAAGACTCAACTAAAAACCGTTTTACATTGTATTGTTGTTTATCTCCATCAAAATAAATAGCTGAGATAGGTTTTTTAGGGTTCCATTTTTCAATAACTATCATGTTGTCATCGAACTTAGTAAATAGGTCGAAACCAGTTAATTGGTATTCGCCCGATTGCATGATGGTTAAAATTTTGTCTTTAGCTTTAAATTCACCTAAAAAATCACCTCTTCCTTCCGTATTCAATCGTTGAACGGTATCATCGAACCAAATTTTACGTGCCGAAAGGGTTGAAACTCCTTTCTCTTTCAATTCAATTTTTGCAATGGGATATTTAGTTACTCTATTACCTAATGCGGCTCTGCCTTTTATTGCTAATTCAGAAAATTCTATTTCGAACTTCAATTTTCGAACGCCAGGTTTAGGTTTAAGTTTTACCAAAATAGATTCTGCTTCACCATTCGGATTAGCTGTAAACCACAATATTTTTGAACCAGCTGTACCTTTTGTTATTGGATATTCTTTATCTCTGGTAATGGAAGTAACAGGAAAACGTTTCATCATGGTTGGACCAGTTTTTCCATCCTGATAAATCACATTATAAATGGTACGTTTATCGTCTTTTTTCCAAACTCCAACGTGAATAATGTTTTTGCCCACAAAAGCTTTTTGAGAAATTCTTGACACCATCATTACTCCATCTTCTCTAAAAACAATAATATCGTCAATGTCAGAACAATCGCAAACAAAATCGCCTTCACCACGTTTTAAACCAGAGCCAATAAAACCTTCCTCTCTGTTTACGTATAATTTAACATTGTTGATGGCAACTTGGGTAGCGTCAATACTTTCGAACGAACGTATTTCAGTTTTTCGCTCCCTTCCTTCACCGTATTTTCTTTTGATTTCTTTAAAATAGTCAATAGCAAAATCAATCAAATGCTCAAGGTTGTATTTTACTTTTTTAAGTTCGTCTTCAAGTGCAAGTAACTTTTCATCGGCTTTGTCAGCATCGTGCTTGGTAATTCTTCGCATTCTAATTTCTAGCAATCGAATCACATCATCTGTGGTAACTTGGCGTAATAAATGTTTGACAAAAGGTTGTAAAAATTCTAGGGTTGATTCCAGTGCTTCTTCATAACCCAATCCATGTAATTTAACATAGATTTTATTTTCGATAAATATTTTTTCTAACGATGAAAAATGCCATTGATCCTCTAATTCTCCTTGACGAATCTCTAACTCACGTTTTAGTAAATCAACGGTGTTGTGGGTAGAAATTTCCAATAATTCGTTTACACCAATAAATTTTGGTTTGTCTTCATGAATTACCGTGCTGTTTGGCGATATGGATATTTC
>CAYJMI010000159.1:0-4879 GCA_964371285.1 uncultured Vicingus sp.
AACAACAAAATTAACTATATAAAAAATTCAAAAAACACCACCTGGTTAAAAATGTATTATTGTCCGTATTTAAACACCCCACTTAAAAGTGCTTTCGTAAAAAACAGACGACTCCAACAAGTTTGATTTTAATGGAGTGAAAGGTTTGTATAGTGCTAAAAAATTGATTAATTATCAAAATCAGGAAATGAGCTTAACAATTGATTGGAAAAAAACAGATGAATTTCCGGTTGGTGAATACAATGTTGAAGTTTATGCAGACGGGGTTGATATTGGTAAAACGAAATTTACGTTGAAATAAGATTGTTTTGACTTGTAAAATTTAAAGCGTGGTATTTTATATCACGCTTTTTTAATTTTTAAAAAATACCTATTTTCACTAAAAAATTTATTTCGAGGCAACCAAAAAACCAAAACTTCGTCTAACACTTCAAATGAAATGGATCTTGGTAATCAAGACATACTGCATACTATAATAAAAGGATGTATTAATGGGGATAAAAAATCCCAAAAAGAATTGTACAAACTTTATTACAGTAAAATGATGAACGTATGTTTCAGGTACGCAAAAAATGCAGATGATGCACAAGATTTGTTACAAGATGGTTTTGTAAAAGTGTTTAGCCACTTAAAAAGCTACGATTTTAAAGGTTCTTTTGAAGGTTGGATTAGAAAAATTATGGTAAATACCGCAATTGATTTTTATCGAAAAAATAAAGGAATTTTTTTTGTTGACGATGAAGATGGTTTTATTTTAGAAACGTCAAGAGTAGAAAGTGCCGACAGTATTTACAGCAATTTTGGTGTTGAAGATATTATGGCTGCGATACAAGAGTTAAGCCCAGTTTACAAAGCAGTTTTTAACATGTATGTAATTGATGGTTATCAACACAAAGAAATTGCCGAACAACTTAATATTAGCGAAGGAACTTCAAAATCTAATCTTTCAAAAGCAAAGCAAAACCTACAAGAATTATTATTAAAAAAAGAAAAAAAATATTACCATGAGTAATTTTGAAAAAATAATAAAAGAAAAAGTGGAGCAATTTGAACCTAAGTTCAACGAGGCTCATTGGGATGCATTGAATCAAAAACTAACTTCAATTAAAATTGCGAAGATTAGAAGAAACGTTCTCTTATCTGTTGCCGCTATTTTGGTAGCAGCAATAGGCGGATTTAGCATTTATCAAATTACAACACAAGAGGAAAACAAAACTTCCAACCAAATTTCAACTGTAAATACTATTGTGGAAGAAAACAATTCTACTGTTATCTCTCAAAAAGAACAAATTAACAATTCGGTAGAGAAAGAAGCTATTATTCCAGTATTAGTTTCAGATGATAGTAAACTAGAAAAAATTAGCATAGAAAATGATGAAACAAGTATTCAAAAAACTGAAGTAAAATCACAAAATACTTTAAAAGAATCATCAGAATTGATTGTAATAGACAATCAATTAACTGCTGGATTTATTGTTTACAATAATAAAATTTGTTTGGGCGAAGAAACTAGTTTTGAGGCTAATGACAAACAAGAATTATTAGCTTATACTTGGGATTTTGGCGATGGTAACACTTCTACTAAAGCAAACCCAAAATACACTTACAAGCAACAAGGCACCTATTCTGTTAAATTAACGGTTGTTAATAAACGAACTAATCAAGAAAAAACATCCATCCAAAAAAGTGTGGTTACTATAAACCCACTACCAAATACAGATTTTACCTATCAAGAACAAAGTGCTCAGTTTGATGATAATACGTTAAAATATCCAAACACTTTTTTTACTTGTAAAGGAGAACTTACTGATAGTTACGAATGGAGTTTAGCAAATGGTAAAACTTATAAAGAAAAAAACCCAGTGGTTTTGTTTGATAAAAAAGGTGAATATCAAGTTACTCTAAAAGCTAAAAATAATTTAGGATGTATAAGTTCAACTACAAAAACAGTTTCAATAGTAAATTCATTTGAACTTTTTGCACCAAATGCTTTTACCCCAAATTTTGATAACAAAAACGACGAATTTATACCAGAAGCTTTAATAACATGGGATATTAAATTTGAAATGGTAATAAAAAATAAAGCTGGTCATGTTGTTTTTAAAACTACCGATAAAAATGAAGCATGGAAAGGAAGTTTAAATAATCAAGGAAATGTTTTGGACGAAGGTTTATACTTCTGGCAGGTAGTTACTTACGATGTTGACGGAAAACCTTACCAACATATTGGTAAAATAAATTTGATAAAATAAGTACTGTTCAAAAAACATTCAACACTATATCCATTTTTGTTAAAAATCTGTATCTTAGTGGAGTCAAAAAATAACAATCAACTATTAATATATCTATGAAAATATTAGAACTAAAATCAATCGGAATACTAATGATGCTTTTACTAGTGTCACTTACTTCATTTTCTCAAAATTATGAAAATCAAAGCCCTGAAGTTCAAAATCAAATGGATTTGAATAAAATAAACGGAGTTTCAATTTGGAATGGAATTTCAATTTCATATAGTGTTTATACTGAGGGATTAAATTTTACTGGTGAAGAAACTGTATTACAAAGAGCTAAATTGCAAGCAGAAATATTTTCGATTAATATTACTGAAAATGGTAAAGTTATCATTGTTTGCCATGGAGGAACTCCATTTGATTCAATTAAACCAATATTTAGTAATATGGTTACTAACATCACTAAAATAGAAGAAAGTACTTACATTCAAACTAAAGACGATAAATGAAAAAATTTACCATCCTATTTGCGTTAATATTAATTAACTTTTATTCTTTTAGTCAATGTACTAATACCTCTGCTTATGGTTCTGCAACTGCTTCAGCGACAACTGGAACAACAGTTACCATTAGTTCATGTAATTATCAAACTGAATATAGTACTGTTAGTGGTTTTGTGGCTGGGAGTACATACTCTTTAACTTATAGTCTAGGGGGATGTATAACTGTTCATAGTGGTAGTAATTCTGGACCTGTAGTGGCATTTGGAACAACGCCTCTTACATTCTCTCCCACCGTATCAGGAACTTATTATATATCATACAATACTAACTGTGGCGGTTGTGGAACAGCAACAAGTTGTGGGACTTCAACCGTTGTAACAACTAGTGGTAGTGGAGTTCCTACTCCTCCTTGCACTGGTGGTTCAAACAATGCATGTAATACAGCTGATCCTTTCTGTACAGGGACTGCATATAATTATTGTAACACAACAGGGGTTGCTAGTGCAGGAACTTTCGGTTGCCTTATTAGCACACCTAATCCCATGTGGATGTATTTGAATATTGCTACAAGCGGAAATATTAATATCTATATGGAACAATTTACAACGGCAGGAACACCTATTGATGTCGACTTTGCATTATATGGTCCTTACGGAAGTTTGGCAGCGGCATGTCCTATTACTGGAGCCACTCCGCAAGTTGATTGTTCTTTTTCAGCGGCAGCAACTGAAACTGGCAACATTGTTGGTGCGGTAGCAGGTCAGTTTTATATGTTATTAATAACAAACTATAATGGTCAAGCAGGATATATAGAGTTTTCAACAACTGGTTTAACAACAGGATCAACCAACTGTGCCATTGTTGCACCAACTTGTGCAATTTTAGCAGTATCAGCTACTCCTTCAGCATGTAATGCATCCAACCAATATACAGTTAGCGGTACAGTATCAGTAAGTAATCCACCTGCTTCAGGAACAATGACGGTTACTAATTCTTGCGGAGGCTCGCAAGTATTTAATGCACCATTTGCGGCATCAATAAATTACAGTATTGCAGGCGTTAATGCAACTGGCGGTTCATGTACGGTTACAGCTACTTTTTCTGCTTTACCTGCTTGTACTTTATCTCAAACATATACATCACCTGCAATTCCAGTAGTAAATGCAGGGGTCGATCAAATCGTTTGTTCTGGAAATCCAGTTACATTATCTGGCTCTGGTGCTACATCATATACATGGACTGGTGGAGTAACTAATGGAACGGCATTTACTCCTGGATCTACATCTCCATACACTGTTACAGGAACCAATGCACAGGGGTGTAAAGCAACAGATGTGGTGAATGTTACCGTTAACCCAAAACCTGTAATTACAGCTCCTGCAAATGTATCTGTATGTGCTGGTGTAGCTATTGCTGCACAAAACTTTACAAGTGTTCCAGCAGGGGCAACATATACTTGGACAAATTCAAATACTGCTATTGGTTTAGCAGCAAGTGGTTCAGGTAGTGTGTCTGGCTTTACAGCTATAAATGCTACTGCGGCACCAATAACATCTACAATTACTGTTACACCAACTTTAGGAGGTTGTGTAGGATTACCAATAACATATACAATTACCGTAAATCCGCTCCCAGTATCAACGTTTACGACACCTGCTAATCAGTGTGTAACTGGTAATTCCTTTACGTTTACCAATACTGGTAGTAGTGGTGCTGGAATCAGTCATTCATGGAATTTTGGAGGTGCGATTACTAATACATCAACTGCTGTGAGCCCTTCAGGAGTAACATATGCAGGAGTAGGAACTTATACTATTACACACACAGTTACCAATACTACCACATTGTGTTTTACGACAACAACGTCAACAATAACAGTTAATCCAACAACAACTCCAACATTTGCAGCTATACCTCCACAATGTACTGGGTCTGCAATTGCACCATTACCAACAACATCTACTAATGGTATAACCGGCACATGGTCACCAGCAATAAACAACACCACTACAACTTTGTACACTTTCACTCCAACAGTAGGATTGTGTGCTACCACAACAACATTAACAATTACAATAACATCCTCAATAACTCCGACTTTTGCAGCTGTAGGTCCCTATTGTTCAGGTGCAGCGGTTCCGG
>CAYJMI010000160.1:0-2672 GCA_964371285.1 uncultured Vicingus sp.
GTTCAACAGTTCCACCATTGTGCGAAAAATTAAACTTTACAAACACAAAATCGTTATCCATAAAGTGTTGCATTACTTTATTAAAATGCCCCCAATCTTTAAATCCTTTAAACCCATGTGCAAAAAGTATTACCGGTTTTTGTTGATGGGTTGACTTAAACCCAACATCTAATAAAATAGGCTTTTGATATTTGCCTGAAATAATATTGTTTTTTAAAATATTCATACCTCAAACTTAACAAAAAGTCCGATTGAATTGTTACATTTGGATTGGACGTATAGGTTGGATATGATGTATATCCACTCGTTGTCTGCAAGCTGGATGGCTTAGCTTTAAAAGAAATACAACTAGAAGTTGATAAAAAATTAAGTTACTCTTAATTTTTCGTTTGGCGTATACTATTTTTTTGATAGTTTAGTTGTAAACTATGTTATTTTTGTCTACATTAGACCCTAAAATAATATTAACTTTTAAAAATTTAATCATGAAAAAAAATTTATTAATCTTGGGAATTTGCCTCTTTGCAGGTACAACAATGTTTTCTCAAAAACTAGGTTCTTTTAATAGTACAATAGAAAAAAAAGTAGGTCCTAAAACAGTAAAGGTTCCTTATACAAGTGTAAACTCTTATTTGGGATATGCCGAAAAAGGATCGGAAGATGCAGTAGTTGATGGTAAAAAATATACATATATCTATGTTTGGATCCCTGCTGTAGCTCCAGAATTAGGTGTTAGAATGATGTCGCCAGTTAATGCAAAATCAGCTGAAAAGCTTAAAGATGCTACAAAAGCTGCAAATTATGATGCAAATTCTTCTTCTGCTGCATACTTCGATACATACATAACTTTTGAAAAATCTAATATTTTAAGTCTATCTGACATCTCTAAAGAAAAAATTGCTGGTGCAAAATGGACTGTAATGGAAAGAAATGATGATAGCAGCGAAATGCCATCTCAACCAAGTGGAAGTAATTACAATTCTTTATTAAGAATTCAAAGTGAAACTAGCGATCCATTGAAAGCATTAACAGTTGGTCTATATAGAGTTGGTTTTACCACTTATAAAACAGGTGAAGTTAACGGTACATTTTTAGCCGAAGTTGGAGCTCCTATTGCCTTACCAGGCATTATTATCACTAAAAATATTGATGAATTAAAAAAAGTTAAATAATAACTATTATATAACAAAAAAAGAAGCCTGTCCGAAAAGACAGGCTTTTTTTTATAAATATTTCATTCAATAAAAACTACATTTTATCAGGAACATTAATTCCCAACAAACCCATACTCGATTTTATAATTTTACCAACGTTTTCAGATAATTGCAAACGAAACGCTAACTTGTTTTTATCCTCTTCACGTAAAATATCAATGGTTTGGTAAAAGTTGTTAAACTCTTGCACTAAAGCAAAAATGTAATTACACAAAACAGCAGGACTAAAAGCACTTCCTGCTTCGTTAATTACAACCGGGTAATCGTTCAATAACTTTATTAACCCTATTTCTTTATCATTGGTTTGCACATCATTAAACGATTTACTGTAACCCAACTGAGTTGCTTTAGCCAACAACGACTGAATTCGTGCATACGCATATTGTATAAATGGTCCGGTGTTTCCGTTTAAATCAATCGATTCTTTTGGGTCGAAAACCATTCCTTTTTTCGGGTCGACTTTTAACAAAAAGTATTTTAGCCCACCCAAACCAATGGTGGAGTACAAGTTTTCTCTTTCACTTTCCGACATACTTTCAATATGCCCACGCTCTTGAGCGGTGCTTTTTGCATCTTGCACAATGCTGTACATCAAATCATCGGCATCAACCACAGTTCCTTCACGCGATTTCATTTTACCTTCGGGTAATTCAATCATTCCGTAAGAAAGGTGGTAACAACCATCTGCCCAAGCATATCCTAATTTTTTAAGTATAGTAAACAATACCTTAAAATGGTGGTTTTGTTCGTTACCCACCGTATAAATTAAACCGCTTAAGTTTTGGTGTTTTTTGTAACGCTCAATAGCTGTTCCAATGTCTTGTGTCATGTAAACCGAAGTTCCATCGGCACGCAATAACAACTTATCATCCATTTTTTCGGCACTCAAATCGCACCAAATCGAGCCATCAGGTTTTTGGTAAAAAACTCCTTTTTCTAATCCTTTTTCCACCACATCTTTTCCTAAGATGTAGGTATCCGATTCGTAGTACAATTCATCAAAATCAACACCCATAGTTTTATAGGTAACAGCGAAACCTTCGTACACCCAACTGTTCATATCTTCCCACAATTTTCTTACTTTAGACACACCATCTTCCCACATTAAAAGCATTTTAGTTACTTCAAGTGTAATACTGGTATTATTTGATGCATACTTATACATTAACTCATCAGATTTAACCGATCCTAAAAAAGCATTAATACTAGTTGATTCTTTTTTCTTTTTTAAAATAGTATCAAACAAAGAACTTATATGATCTTCATTATCAATCTTTTTTTCTATTTCATCCGTTTCATACCATTCTCTAATTTTTTCATCGGTCTGCCTCTTTAATTCTTTATCATAGGCCACATAATATTTACCAACCAAATGATCGCCTTTTAAACCACTAGTTTGAGGAGTTTCACCATTTCCAAACATTTGCCAAGCCAACATACTTTTACAAATATGTATTC
>CAYJMI010000160.1:2682-4712 GCA_964371285.1 uncultured Vicingus sp.
ATAACCCAAAAAATTGTTTCGTAAATGTCCTAAGTGCAACGGTTTATTGGTATTTGGCGAAGAATATTCTACCATGTAGGTTTTACCAGAAGTTGAGGCAAAACCAAACGAAGCATCAGTATTTATTTTTTGGAAGGTTTCTACCCAATGGTTCGCTGAAATTGAAAGGTTTAAAAAACCTTTTACCACGTTAAAATTTTCAATTTGATTAACGTGTTGTGTTAAATATTCGCCCAACTCTTGTGCAGTTTGCTCAGGCGATTTTTTTGATGCTTTTAAAAATGGGAAAACCACTACCGTTAAATCACCTGTAAATTCTTTTTTAGTTTTTTGAGGTTGAACTAACTTACTTTCTATGTTTTCATTGTAAAGTAATTGAATTGCTTCAACAACTTTTTGTATTATTATGTTTTCCATTTTCTTTATTTCAGTTTTCGGTTTCTCGCAGATCAATTAAAGCCTTTATTTTTCATTGTTTCAAAGCATCTTCGAGCATCTGCGAAATCTGCGAGAGACTATTTTAAATTCACTTTTTCAATTAACCGAGTAACATCGTTCAACACCTCAAAAGCAGTTTCAGCCATTGCGTTACCTTTGTTATCCAAACACGGATTTACTTCAACCACTTCCAAACAATTTACTTTACCCGAAGCTATAAAACCTTTTATAATTTGTTTCACTTCGTTTTGATCGAATCCTTTAGAAACAGGAGTACCAGTTCCCTTAGATATTAAATCACAATCCATACTATCTACATCAAATGAAATGTAAATAAAATCGGTATTTGCTAACTTCTCTAATGCTTCAGCCAAACAAACTTCCATTCCTCTGTAACGAATCTCTTCAACCTTATAGTTTTTAATATTGTTTTTATCTATGGTATAATCTTCAGGCGATTCAGTATCTCTAACTCCAAAATAAATCAAATCTTGATGCAATAATTTGGGAGAAATTCCACCAATATTTTTCATGGCTTCCCAGTTTTCGAAAGTAATTGGAGTTACCTGATTTTTCTTTCTATCCATGTTATCGTCTGCCAATGCTGCCGCCAAAGGCATACCATGTATATTTCCTGATGGAGTTGTATATGGAGAATGGATATCGGCATGAGCATCTATCCAAACTACCCCAAGTCGTTTTGTTGGATAAGCACATTTAATTCCGCTAATTGTCCCTAAAGCCGAAGAGTGATCGCCCGACAATACCAATGGAAATTTATTTTCAAGCAAAGTATCCTTAACATAACCCGATAAACGCTCACAAACTTCTCTAACTTTATCAATTCTTACTCCATAAGGCGTATTTTGTTTTTCATAAACAGCTTCGTTTGAGGAAGGAACATCTACATACTCATATTGATTAAAAAAATTACTCCCGGCATTAATAGCAGCAATTTCAATGGCATCAATACCCATATCTGCACCTCTAGTTCCCGCACCTATGTCCGACCGATTTTTAATTATTTTTATTTCTTTCATAGTCAATTTCATCAATTAATTTACATCCAAGTCGATTACTTTCATAAATTTGTACCAAACTAACTCACTTACAATGAAAAATAAGTATCAAGATTTAATAGAGCAAACTTTTTTCTTTCCTCAAGATGGCTACGAAGTTATCGAAAATGAGCTATATTTTAATAAAATTCCATTAATGGATATTATTAAACAATATGGAACACCTTTAAAACTAACGTATCTACCAAAAATATCGGAGCAAATAAACAAAGCCAAAACCATGTTCAAAGTAGCTATGGCAAAGGTTGACTACGAAGGTACTTATACTTATTGTTATTGCACAAAAAGTTCACATTTTTCATTTATTCTTGAAGAAGTTTTAAAAAGCGATGCTCATATTGAAACGTCGTCTGCTTACGATATTGAAATAATTAAACAACTGTACGACGAAAAAAAAATTTCTAAAAACAACTATATTATAAGCAACGGCTTTAAAAGAGAACCATATTTAGAAGGAATTACAGATTTAATGAAAAGTGGCTTTAACATTGTGCCCATTTTAGACAACAAAAG
>CAYJMI010000161.1:0-4634 GCA_964371285.1 uncultured Vicingus sp.
TTACAATCCCTAATCCTTCTTCAAAAGTACAAGGAGAATAGCCTAATTTTTTATACGCTTTATCGAGAACAAATCCAGTTTTTGGAGGTCGTTTTGCTGCTTGGTTTAATAAAGATGAAGCAATGGGTGAGATAATAGATTTATCGTAGCCATAAAAATCAGCTACCCGATTCACCAATTCTAATATGCTCATAAAATCTTTTCCAGAAATATTGTAAATTCCTGTAGCTGATTTTTCAGCAATTAGCCAACAAGCTTGAGCCAAATCTTCGGCTAACGTAGGCATTCTATACTGGTCATTCACAATAGTTAAAGGATTACCTCTTTCTAAAGCTTGTTTAGCCCAAAGCACAATGTTGGAACGGCTCATGTCTTCCACCACACCATACACAATAATGGTTCGAACAATGCTCCATTTTATAGAACTGGCTTGAAGCAATTTTTCTGCTTCGTATTTTGAAAGTCCGTAATAACTCAACGGATTAGGTTTATCTTCTTCTTTGTATGGACCGTTTTCGCCATCAAAAACAAAATCAGTAGAAAGATGAATTAAATGTGTTTGGTGGTTGCCGGAAGCTTCAATTAAATTTTTAACTGCGTTAACATTCAAATTCCAACATTGTTCTTTTTGGTCTTCGCAGGCATCAACATTGGTCATTGCGGCAGTATTGATAACAACAGTTGGCTTAAACTGATTAAATACTTGTTCAACTTGGTTTTTATTGGTGATGTCTAAACTAGTGTAATCAAATCCAGTAATTGATTTAATTCTGTTTTCACCAGTAGAAGTAGCCAAAAATTGAATATTGGGATTGTTGGCTAAAAGTTTAACTAATTTCTGACCCAAAAGTCCGTTGCTGCCAGTGATTAAAATTCTCATAAAATATTATTTCTCTTTTAACAAATCTTTTTGAGTACTAATTTCCCTAAAAGCAGATATTTGGTTTTCGGTTCCCAACACAAATATTTTTGTACCGGATAAAATCACCTGATCCGGTGACGGGTTAATGATATATTCTCCCTCAGGAGTTCTAAATCCAACAATATTAGCACCCGATTTGTTTCTTATTCCTAAATCTTTGATGGATTTATTTTGAAATTCTTTCGGTAAATTTTCAAAGGTAATTTCTTCTAAATTAGCGGCATTGTTACCTTGACCCATTACGTAATCCATAAATTCTACTACATCCGGTTTAATAACTAGTGAAGCCATGTGGGCTCCACCAATTTTATCGGGCATAATCACATTATCAGCACCTGCTCTTCTTAATTTTTTATCCGAATTTTCTTCTGATGCTCTGCTAATAATTAGTAAATCAGGGTTCATTTCTCTTGCTGTAAGCACAACAAACATGTTATCAGCATCTTTAGGTAATGTGGTAATTAGAGCCTTTGCACGAGAAATCCCGGCCTTTTCCAACGTTTTTTCGTGAGTAGCATCTCCTTGAATAAAAGAGATTTTTGCTTCTATTCGTAACTCTTCTATAATATTGTTGTCTTGTTCAATTAATATAAAAGGTTTTTTATGCATTGTTAACTCAGAAACGGCTTGTTTTCCATTTCTTCCGTAACCGCAAATGATAATGTGATTGGAAATTTTATTCACTTTTTTAGTAATTCTTAAATCTTTAAAGTATCTTCTAAATTCTCCATCTAAAATATAAAGCGTAATAGATGAAATTGAATATGCAAATGTACCAAAACTAACTACAATTAACAGAATTGTAAATATTTTGCCAGATGAAGAAAGTTCATGTACTTCTCTAAACCCCACAGTTGACATGGTTATAATGGTCATGTACAACGCTTCAAGAATAGTGTAGCTTTCTATTTGTACAGAACCTATAACACCTATTACAATTATTGTGGATAATAACAATAAGGAGAAATAGAGTTTTTTAAATTGCTTAAGATTTAACATCGAAATAGGGCTAGATATCCCAAACTGTTTTTCTCTTCGAAAATTTAAAATATTCTTTGTGCTTTAAAATAAAAGCCATGATTAAATAAATAATTATAGGAGAACCAACGGTTAAAAATGACAAATAAATGAATGATAGTCTTACTTGAGAAGATTTTAATTGGAGTTTTTCTCCCCACCAATTACAAACTCCAAACGCTTGTTTTTCAAAATATCCTAAAATTTTTGTTATCATTTTTATAAAGATTTGATAAGGTTATTTCCAATGCTGCAAGTTAAACATTTTTTTTGAGAACAATAATTTGTTTTTAATTCAATTAATGCTTGAGATTGCAAAGCATTTTTTGATTTAACCCCTAATTTTTCAAAGTTAAGCAAAATCGTATTTTTTTCGCTAGTTAATTGCTCTAAAAATTGAAGGGCTTTATTTTTCAGTTCTTCATTTTGAGTTGTAGTAGCATAAACAAATAATATTGGAACAATTACATTTATAATTAAACTGTCTATCATTAGTTTACCAGTTCGTTTCTCGATACTTTTCGATTGTACAACACCAAATTGATAGTGATTGTCCCAATATTTTGAAGCCGTTAATTCAAATAATTGCCGAAGTTCATGAATCGAATTTACAGTCAAAATTTTTGAAAACAACCTCGGTTCATGGCCTAATAAGTTAGCTAATTGAGCAATTCTTATGGTTGGAAAATTTGCCGGACGTAACCTCAAAAATTTCCATAAACTTTTATCAAGCGGTATTAAGCTGAATTTTGAAGTTAAAAATTGATATTCTTTTTTTAATCGTTTAAAATAGTCATCTTCTATATTTTCGGTTAAAAACCCTGCTTGACCAAATAACAATGCTTCAACCGTAAAACTATTTTTATGTTTTTCAATCATTTTTAACGACGTGTTTTTTGCCAACAACAAAAAAGGTTCGGCATTAACTTTTAGTCCAAAATATTTGAACAACACTTGATAAAATGTTTCTTCCCAATCGTTTTTATTTTTAATTAAAGTGGCTTCAATTTCGATAGATTTACGTTCCAACCGTTCAAAAACCAAACGCTCCATCCAATTTTCAATCACAAAATAATCAACAGTGGCAATTTGATTGCTACAAGAAATCCAGTTTTTACTTAAAATCAATTGCTCATAATTTGAAATTAATTTTAAGTCAATCAAATTTTTTAATTCTAATGTTGGGATGGCATTTTCATTGGCATTTTTAATTTCTCTATCATGCTGATAAACAACGTGTAAAATTACATTGTTATAGGCGTTGTCAGTTTCGTGATGATGTTTTACCCAATCGGATGAATTGATGTGAATTTCAACATTACCTACCCAAAGCGTTTTGTCCAGTTTAATTTGGGCATTAAAAAAATCGGGACCAGCATCTGTATTGTGCTGTCCCGATTTTAAAATTTTAATAGATTCATTTTGAACTGTCTTTAGTTCATTAGTTTTGAACAATTTAAAGTTCCAGATGTAATGAAGAAAATCTTCCGAAATCATAACTTATAAGAAGTCGCCATTTTCATCCTTGTCACCATATTTTTTTTCTACTTTCTTCTTAGCATAATCTATTGCGGTAGTAGATTTAGAAATAGAATCGGCAGCAATTAAACTCGATTGAATTTGAGTTTGTAAATCGCCTACAGTACTTGGTGAATATGGCATAAAAATAGTATTTACTCCTTGTTCTGCAAGTTTTCCAATGGTGTCGTAATGTTGAGTCATAAACAACATGTTCATTACTTGTTGACCAGTTACTCCATCTTCCATAGCACCTTTTACTTGTTCTACAGATTGTTTGATACCATTTGCAATGGCAATACGTTGATTGGCAATACCTTCACCTTGTAATTTTTTACCTTCGGCTTCAGCTTGTGCTGCCGCAACCACTTTAATTTTTTCGGCTTCTGCATATTCTCTTGCTGCTTCTTTTAATCTTTTTGCAGCATTAATTTCATTCATGGCGTGTTTTACTTTTGCATCAGGGTCGATATCAGTTATCAACGCTTTTATAATTGCAAAACCGTACTCTTCCATGGTGTCTGCCAATTCCTCTTGAACTGCTTTGGCTATTTTATCTTTTTCGCTAAACACATCATCTAATTCCATGTTTGGAACTTCCGAACGAATAGAATCAAATACATACGATTGAATTTGACGAGCAGGATTATCAAACTTGTAAAAAGAAGTTTGAATTCCTTCACTGGTTTCAACCACATAATACTGAACTGAAACAATTAAGCGAACAAACACGTCGTCTTTTGTTTTGGTTTCTACTTCAACAGGTAATTCCATCACTCTAAGGTTAACTGTACCTGCTTTTTTATCAATAAACGGTATTTTGAAGTTGAATCCTGAAAGTGCTACTCGATTAAATTTACCGAAGCGTTCAATGATGATTGCTGTTTTTTGTTTTACAATAAAAAATGCACCAAAAACAAAGGAAAGTGCAAGAATGATAAAGACTATTTTACTAACTGAAAAAGGGATTTGTTCCATAATTATTTAATTTTAAATTCGGTTAACAAGATAGCCATTTCTTTTTGAATTTTTATGGCTTCTTCTCTTGATTTTTTTGCAAAATTTTTATCGTTCCCTGCATAAATAATTCCTCTTGATGAATTGATTAATAATCCACAATCTTTGTTCATTCCATATTTACAAACCTCACTCAATTCGCCGCCTTGCACTCCAACAC
>CAYJMI010000162.1:0-4554 GCA_964371285.1 uncultured Vicingus sp.
GTCGAATACAGTTAATTATATAAAAGCTTACGATGATATTCGGAATTTGTTTGCGGCTCAAAAATTGGCAAAAGCAAGAAGGTTTAAGCCTTCACATTTTTCGTTTAATATTGACGGTGGGCGTTGTGAAGTTTGTAAAGGCGAAGGAGATATCACTGTTGAAATGCAATTTATGTCCGACATTCATTTAAAATGTGAAGCTTGCAACGGAAAAAGATTTAAAGCAGAAGTTTTAGAAATAAAAGTAAACGAAGCAACTATTGCTGATGTTTTAGAAATGACCATTGACGAATCGTTATTGTTTTTTGAAAAAGTGGAGAGTAATTACGCTTCTAAAATCATTCATAAAATTATCACTTTGCAAGAGGTTGGATTAGGTTATGTACATTTAGGACAATCATCAAACACATTGAGTGGAGGAGAGGCTCAGCGAGTTAAATTGGCTTCGTTTTTGGGTAAGAAAGATACGCATCAAAAAATACTGTTTATTTTTGATGAACCAACTACCGGATTGCATTTTCATGATATTAAAAAATTGTTGGCAGCATTTAATGCCTTGATAAATCAAGGACATTCGTTAATTGTTATTGAACATAATTTGGATGTAATTAAATGTGCCGATTGGATTATTGATGTTGGACCTGTTGGCGGAGATTTAGGTGGAAATGTTGTTTTTGAAGGCACTCCCGAAAATTTAATTCATTGTGCAACATCTTTTACTGCAAAATATTTGCAAACCAAGCTTTAATATCTTAACTTAGTGAACTAAATAGAGAATTTTGGTTGATAACATAAATCATATTATATTGTATCATTCAACCGTCTTTTTAAGAGAAGATGGGATAATTGAAGTTAAATTTAAAGACGATGTTTTGTTGACTTTAGAAGATTGTAAAGAACTTCTTTTTCATTATGGAAAATTAACAGCAGGTAAAAAAGTTCCCATACTTCATTTAATTGGTAAATACATGAATGTAACCAAAGAGGCAAGAGAATTTTCTGCTTCTGAAGAAGGACTAAAATATTCATCAGTTGAGGCTTATGTATTTGACTCTTTACCACACCGAATAATTGCAAATTTTTATCTTAATGTGAATAAACCTTCGGCTCCTACCAAATTTTTTAAAACCAAAAAAGAAGCAGAAGTTTGGTTAAAGAAATTCCTTAAAAAATAACACCCTTTGTAAATGAGTTTTTATTTACAAAACAGTTTAGGGCAACATCATCCTTACATTCTTACATCAATTAAAAAAGACCTTGAAATTATAGTTGTAATTCCTTGTTACAACGAAACAAAATTAATTACTGCCTTATCGAGGTTAATAAATTGCGAAAAACTAACAGGAAGTGTTGAAGTAATTACCGTCGTAAATAGTGCTGTATCTGATTTAAAAGCAGTAAAAGAAACCAATACAAAAATGCTCGAAAAAGCTCAGAAATGGGGTAAAGAACATGAAAAAGATTGGATAAATTTTTATTTTATTGATGCAAATAATCTTCCTGATAAAGATGCAGGAGTAGGATTAGCCCGAAAAATTGGAATGGATGAAGCTACATTACGTTTCGAACAAATCAAAAAAGACGGTATTATTGCTTGTTTTGATGCTGATTCAACGTGTCAGAACAATTATTTGGTGGAACTGGAAAAACATTTCGAAAACAACCCGAAATCGCCGGCTTGTTCCATTTATTTTGAACATCCTGTACAAGGGAGCGAATTTTCGGAAGAAAACTACCGGGCCATTGAAGCTTACGAATTATATTTAAGAGTGTATAAAAATGCACTAAAATTCTGCGGTTTTCCTTTTGCATTTCATACCATTGGTTCGAGTATGGCAGTAAAAAGTAAAGCCTATCAAAAGCAAGGTGGAATGAACAAACGGAAAGCTGGTGAAGACTTTTATTTTTTACAAAAAATGATGGCTTTAGGAAATTTTTCAGAACTCAATACTACAAGCATTTATCCTTCGCCTCGAATTTCTGATAGAGTACCTTTTGGAACAGGTAGAGCCATGCAGAATTATTTAAGTGACGAACAGAAAAACTACACTACTTATGCTATTCAATCGTTTTTAGATTTAAAAAAACTGGTAGAAAACCTCGATACGTTGTATTTGAAACAAATTGATTTACCCGAATCGGTTTTAGCCTATTTAAAAACCATTTCTTTTAACGAAAACTTGAAAAAAATAAGACAGAACAGTACTTCGGCAGCTCATTTTAAACAACTGTTTTTTAATTGGTTTAATGCTTTTAAAGTGTTAAAGTTTGTCCATTTTGCTAGAGACAACTATTATCCTGATGTATCGGTTTTTGAAGCAGCAAATGAATTGCTTGGTTATTTAAAATTTCCGTTGACAAAATCGAAAGAATTAATATTGGTTTTCAGGGAAATAGATGCTAATGCTAATTCATAAAAAATAGCTTTAAATTTAGTTTACAATAAGCTTCATCCCAAATGAGATTATATTGGCTTTAAATCCGGTGTTTCTTACATATTGGCTATAATTTAAATCAAATGTTTTGAACCTTAATTTACCTATATGAGCTGTTGTAAATATGTCGTTATACTTTATTCCAAAACCGTATTGATTGGCATCAAACTTGGATAAATCATAGTCTGAGGTGTAATATTTTTCTGTAGAAAGGTGTTCCTCATATGGAGCAAAATAATCAGCAGCATTTTGACTATAAAATCGATACGAAGGATATAATGTAAATTTTTGAGAAACCTTAACAGGTAATTCAACATTAACCGTATGTGCTTTAATTCCCCAATCATCGAAATAATAACGGTAATAAGTTTTGAAAACAAAAAGTTCGCTGAGGTAATAGTTAAATCGAATTCCAACAGGTGTTTTTAACCTGGTTTCTGGTAAACGTTCAATATCATCTGCCAGCTGAAAAACATCAGTATTTGAAGGAGAAGTATAGTTGGCTATACTTGAAGCTGTTCCAATATAATAGTTGGCTTTGTCTTTAAAATAAACTCGCTGCATTGGATTAGCGAGCCATCCTTGTTGAGTAACAACATCAGTAAAAATGGAAAACTGTGCATTTTTGCTTATTATTTGAGAAAAACTTAACGTAAAAGAGTAAGTGTTTCTATTTGAATTATCTACTAAAGTATTTTTAAAAGGTGTCCAAATTAGAGCACCATTTTTATCAGCAACTAAACCATTATGATTCAGTATATCAACGCCATTAAAAAAGTCTGCTTCTAGGTTTCCATTATTTTCAATATAAGTATGTATTTCGGTAGGATATTCTGGTCTCCAATGATCTAAATAGATGTTTGCCTTAATTCCAATTTCAGTATTTTTTTTATTGAATTCTCTTACATAACCTGCACCAAATCCAAAGGAAGTATAATCAAATTCATTAGCGAAACTAACATTTGAACTTATAATATTATTTCTATTATCAGAGGAATGACTATAGCTTAAGTTTCCATTATACCAGATATCAGATTTAGACGCACCTGATGAAGCAACCCACGGTGTCCCGGTAGTGGGTCCTTTAATAGTATTAGTATTTAACCCTTTTTTATCATCTTCATCTTCGTCATCATCATCTCCAGAAGAAGCACCAGAAAATGGATTTAAATTGCTTGATGAAGCGGAAGTATATGCTGAAATTGTTGCATCAATAATAAATACATCATCATCATTTAAAGGTATAGCCACATTAATAGTTGATGCAATATCAGATAGTTTTTCAGTACCAATACCACCAGTTACGGCTGCATTTTTACCATCTTGAGTATAATAACTAGAAATTAAATCAATTTCAACGGTTTCTAAAACTCGTTTTTTATATACTTTATTGGTGTCTTGTTGGATAGCAGTAGTATCAGATATTTCTTGAGAAAAACCAAGAACAGGAAGAAAAAATAATATAAATAGTAACAATTTCATTATTTGATTTTTAGTTACAACCACAACCGCCACCTGATTTACCTCCATTTGCACCTGACGCCGCTTCCCGATAAATTTGAAAACTGGTTTCGAATTTATTTGATTTTCGGTCTCCTAAGGTCATATCAGGGTCATTCAAATTCACTTTTTCATATTCTTTAACGGCAACACAAGATGTTAAAGATGCAGTGAATAATATAAAAGCAACTATTTTGACTACCATATTAGTTGATGTTAATGTTTTTTGATTTATAAATTTTACCTTCGTCATCTATAATAATGCATTCGGTATTAGGAATTTGGTCAACCATATTAATACCTACATCACTACCCATAACAAAAATAGATGTTGCAAGAGCGTCTGCTAATTCAGCTTTTGGAGCAAATACTGTTACACTTATTATTTTGCTTGCAGGATAACCTGTTCTTGGGTCAATAATGTGTGAATATCTAACATTATTAAAGGTTACAAATTTTTCATAATTACCAGAGGTAACTACAGCACCATTTGTAATTGGTAAAAGTCCAAAAGCTTTTGTTTTATTCAGCGGGTTTACAATTCCAACTGTCCAAGGTTTTCCATCGGGTTGTTTTCCCCAAGCTGAAATATCGCCAGAAACATTGGCAATGCCAGATG
>CAYJMI010000163.1:0-4477 GCA_964371285.1 uncultured Vicingus sp.
ATGTTGATGGGAAATTAATTACTGCAAAAAATTTCATTGTTAAACCCGATGGATTTGATATTCCTATTGGAGTTTCAAAAGTTCATGGTATTACTACCGAACGAGCATTAAAGAACGGTGTAGCACTTGATGTTGTTTTAAACGAATTTTTAGCTGATTTACAAAAAACAACTTATGCTGTCGGACACAATGTAGAATTCGATATTAACATTGTTGGAGCAGAATTTTATAGGTTATCGGTAGAAAATAATTTAACCAAATTAAAATCTATCGACACCATGCACTCCAGCATCGATTATTGTGCGTTGCCTGGTGGCAGAGGTGGTGGTTTTAAATACCCTTCATTAACTGATTTGCATGTTAAATTATTTAATGAAAAATTTGGCGATGCCCACGATGCGGCTTATGATGTTGATGCTACAGGACGTTGTTTTTTTGGTTTAATTACCAATAGAGTAATTTCTGTAAAAGAAATTGCCAATGCTGATTTGGTTATTTACCAACCTCCTACCCTTGCTGAAGCTAATTTTGAAGAGCTAAAACTTACCCAACAAGAAAAAGGTGAAAGTACCTTAAACATAGCAAAAAATGTATCAGATGTACTGCAAGATGTACCTTTTATTCACTTGCACAATCATTCTGAGTTTTCAATTTTGCAATCCACCACCAAAGTACATGAATTGGTACTGAAAGCCAAAGAATTTGGAATGAATGCGGTTGCACTTACCGATCATGGTAACATGATGGCAACTTTCCATTTTGTTCGAGATGCAATAAAAGAAGGTATAAAACCTATTGTTGGGTGTGAATTTAACTTGTGTGTTGATCGGAAAAATAAAAAACTAAAAGACGACGGTTTTCAAACTGTATTAATTGCTAAAAATAAAAATGGCTATCAGAATTTAATAAAACTGGCTTCGTATGCCAATACCGAAGGGTTTTATTATGTTCCTCGAATTGACCGAGAACTTTTATTAGAATACAAAACCGATTTAATTGCCTTTTCGGGAGGTATTTGGGGTGAAATACCAAATAAAATATTATTTGAAGGAAACAATCAAGCCGAAGAGGCGTTACTTTGGTGGAAAGAAAATTTTGGTGAAGATTTTTATTTAGAAATTAATCGGCATGGCGTTTCTGAGCAAGATGAAATCAACAAAATACTACTTGATTACGCAAAAACTCATCAAATAAAATGTATTGCAGCCAACAACACCTATTACATCAATAAATCGGATGCCGAATCGCAAGATGTGTTGTTGTGTATAAAAGATGGAAAATATGTGAGTCAGCCAAAGAAATACATTGGTTCAAAAGGTCGTGAGTTTAGATTCGGCTTCCCAAACGACGAATTTTATTTCAAATCGCCTGACGAAATGAAAAAATTGTTTTCAGATTTACCAGAAGCTATTGCCAATACGTCAGAAATAGCTGAAAAAATAGAAACATACCAACTCGAACGAGGCGTTTTACTTCCAAATTTTGAAATCCCTGAAGAATTTAAAGACCCTTTAGATATTGAAAACCCTGCGTTAAAAAATGGTGAAAACAGTTATTTACGTTACCTTGCCTACAAAGGTGCTGAAGAACGCTACAAAGATTTTACCGATGAAATTAAGGAACGTTTAGATTTTGAATTGAGCGTTATAAGAAATACTGGTTACCCCGGTTATTTTTTAATTGTAGAAGATTTTATTCGAGAAGCCCGAAGAATGGGAGTATCAGTTGGACCAGGCAGAGGCTCAGCGGCGGGTTCTGCTGTGGCATATTGTACTGGAATTACCAACATTGACCCTATAAAGTATGATTTACTTTTTGAGCGTTTTTTAAATCCAGACCGAGTTTCGATGCCCGATATTGACATTGATTTTGATGATGACGGAAGGCAAAAAGTAATTGATTATGTGATTAAAAAATATGGATCGAATCAAGTTGCCCAAATTATTACTTATGGTACCATGGCTGCCAAATCTTCCATAAGAGATACTGCAAGGGTTTTTGAATTACCATTAGACCAAGCTGGGCGTTTGGCTGGTTACATTCCAGATATTTCGTTGAATAAAATATTCAAATTATCGCAAGAAGACTTAGAGAAAAAATTACCAAAAAGAGAGGACATTGATCGAGCAAATATTTTAAAAGAAATTGCTTTAGGCACTAACTTAGAATCGAGAACGGTTAATCAAGCTTTAAAGGTTGAAGGTTCGGTTAGAAACACTGGAATACATGCTTGTGGAATTATAATAACCCCTGATGATATTACCAATTATGTACCGATTGCTTTAGCAAAAGATTCAGAAATGGCTTGTACTCAGTTCGATAACTCTGTTGCCGAATATGCTGGTTTATTAAAAATGGATTTTTTGGGGTTAAAAACCCTTACACTGATAAAAGATGCCATTCAAATCATAAAAGACAAACATCAATTAGACCTTGATCCTGAAAAATTTGATATTGCAGACACCAAAACTTATGAGCTTTTTCAGAAAGGCGAAACAGTAGGCATTTTTCAATATGAATCTACTGGTATGCAAAAACACTTACGGGCATTAAAACCAACTGTGTTTGCAGATTTAATAGCCATGAATGCTTTGTATCGTCCAGGTCCAATAGAATACATTCCTTCTTTTATTAAACGTAAAAATGGTGAAGAAGCTATTGTTTATGACCTACCTGAAATGGAGGAAATACTCAAGGAAACATACGGAGTAACCGTTTATCAAGAACAGGTAATGTTGTTATCTCAAAAAATTGCAGGATTTTCAAAAGGTGATGCCGATGTTTTGCGTAAAGCGATGGGTAAAAAATTAAGACCTGTATTGGATAAAATGAAACCTCAGTTTATTCAACAAGCTGCAGAAAAAGGTCATACGGAAGATAAATTAGAAAAAATTTGGAAAGACTGGGAATCGTTTGCTGAGTACGCTTTTAATAAATCACACTCTACTTGTTATGCTTGGATAGCTTACCAAACTGCCTATTTAAAAGCCCACTACCCTGCCGAATACATGGCATCGGTATTGAGTAACAATATGAGCGACATTAAACAAGTCACTTTTTTTATGGACGAATGTAAACGAATGGGTGTTTTAGTTTTGGGACCTGACGTAAATGAGTCGGTATTAAAATTTACGGTAAATAGTAAAGGTCAAATCAGATTTGGATTGGGTGCGATGAAAGGCGTGGGTGAAAAAGCAGTGGAGTCAATTATTACCGAACGTAAAGAAAATGGGCACTTTACCTCCATTTTTGATTTGGTAAAAAGAATAGATTTACGAACTGCCAATAAAAAAACATTCGAAAGTTTAGCGTTAGGTGGAGCTTTTGATTCTTTTACAGGAACACATCGGGCACAATATTTTGCTTTACAAGATGACAATACTGTATTTTTAGAAAAAATCATTAAATACGGTAGTAAATTCCAAGAAAACAAAAATTCTTCACAAGTTTCTATGTTTGATATGATTGATGAGGATAATGCTCTTACAATTGAAGAACCACCTATTCCAAATTGTGAAGAATGGGGAACTTTACATAAGTTGAGGAAAGAAAAAGAAGTAGTAGGAATTTTTATTTCCGGACACCCGTTAGATGATTTTAAAATTGAAATGAATCATTTTGCTAAAGGCGATTTATCCCAATTAGCAGATTTATATGCTGTTGAGGGTAAACAGTTTTCTATTGCCGGGATTTGTATCGGTTTTCAAGAAAAAATGACCAAAAACAACAACCCGTTTGGTATCATAAAAATTGAAGATTATTCCGACTCATTTGAGTTTTTATTGTTTGGAGAAGAATATATAAAATACAAAGCCTATTTTTCGCAAGACCAGTTTTTGTTTATTAAAGGCCAAGTAAAAGAACGAGAAAATAAATGGGCAAAAGGTAATACCCCTGCTGTAGAAAAAAAATTAGAATTTAACATACAATCTATACAATTGTTAAGTGAGGTTCGAGACAAATTAGCAAAAGGTGTTACAATTATAATTAATTATAAAGATGTAAACCCTCAATTAATTACTCAATTAAACGATTTAACCATTACTTATCCTGGAAATTATAATTTCGACATTTATTTATTAGACCTAGAAGAAGGAACTGTTGGATTATTTTCCAGAACAAAAAAAGTTGCTCTTACTAACGAATTTTTTACTAACTTAGAGCAAATTTCTGATATTGAATATTCCATCAATCAATAAAAATGACAATTTGACATTGTAATCGGTATGGATTAATTATTGAAATAAGAACGACAAAAATAAAATATCAATTAAAACTTTAAAAATATGGCATTAGAATTAACAGATGCAAACTTTGCAGAAAAAGTATTAAGCTCAGACAAACCAGTAATTGTTGACTTTTGGGCAGTATGGTGCGGACCTTGTAGAATGGTTGGACCAATTGTAGAAGAATTAGCTAACGAATACGTTGGTAAGGCTATAATTGGAAAATTAGATGTGGACAACAACCCTGAAGT
>CAYJMI010000164.1:0-4419 GCA_964371285.1 uncultured Vicingus sp.
GTATAACTGGCCCCATTAATGCAATCAATGTAGCTGCTAATATGATTAGCATCCCAAAAATAGCAAGCTTATTTTTTTTAAGTCTTTGCCACGCATGATACGATAATGATTTCGAGTATATTTCTTTGATTTCTTTACCCATTATATGTTCTTCCTTTCCATGTAAATTTAATAAACTGAGAAATAAAACCTACACCAATAATATAAAAAGGATATAAGAATTGTGTTGGCACAAAATATTTCATCAATTTTCGTTTATCAAAAAAAGATGTAACCAAAAATAATAATATAAAATCAATAACCCATTTACTTAGTAATAAGATTATATAAACACCCCTATTTTGTTCGACAAATATAATCTGATAGTAGATGAACAGTATGGATACATTAATAAAAAACACTAAATAGCTAAAAAATAACAGCAAATTATCTTTATAAAATTTACTTTTTGATGCCCATCTTACTCTTTGGTTAATAAAACTCTTAAAGTTTTCTTCTGCTTTTGTTTCGACAATGAATTTTTTATTCAAAAAAGCATTTATTAGCAGTTTATTTTTTTTGAATTGTTGCAATAAAAAAACATCATCACCTGATGGTGTTTTATTTTCCTTATTATCATTGTAATTAATGTATTCATCTTTTTTAAACGACATGTTTGCAGCATTACATAAAATTGGTTGATTAAAAAAAGAGGTTCCAAATGTTAAGCCTTGCATGGCAAAAAAATCTAACTGCTGGAATTTATTTAAAAACGTAGGTTTATTCTCTAAAACAACAGATCCAAAAAGAAAGTCGTTTCCTGCATTAAACTTATTTAAAATTGAATTTAACCAATTTAGAGGTAATATACAATCTGAATCGGTAGTTGCAATAATTTTATTATTAGCTAAACTAACGCCAAACTTGATAGCTTCTTTTTTTGAATAGGTGTTCGACAATTGATAAAAACTTACATTTTTATACTTTTCAGCCAACCTTCTTAGAACCTCAATAGTGTTATCTGTTGAGTGATCGTCAACAATAATAATTTCAAAATAATCATGATTATTTTCTTGATTAAATATTGATTCAACACATTTTTCTATCGTTAATTCTTCGTTCCGAACAGCAATTACGACACTAATTTTTAATTCTTCACTTTTTATAATGGACAACTTATTTTGATGCATTTGTTTGTAAAATCCAATTGTTACAAGAACAAACGAACCAACATAAACGAATGTGAGTAGTGTAATTATGTACAATAATAAAATCAATTTTTAATTTTAAGTTGATTTAAAAAAAATAACCCATAAATTGCAGGAAATCCAATATTAATAAACCATAACAAACTAGCTGCCAAAACAATACTTAAATCATTATTGGTGAGTACTCCAAAAACAAGAATAGCTACCGAACTTCTAACGCCTATTTCTGATAAAACAAAAGTAGGAATTGAAGACGCTAATAAAAAGCAAACTGGAATTAACCACAACATAATAAATTCGGTAAAATGTATTTCTAAAGCCTCTAATATTAGTAAATACTGAATGCAATACACAACATACCGAAGAAAACTAAACCCTAAAATTTTAAGAATTTCAGTTTTGTTAAATTTAATTGTGGCACTTTTATTAAAAATTTTGAGAACGATATTTTTAAGATTTTCCATTAAAATAAATAGTAGAAAAAGCAACAAAATTGAAATTGTTACAATTATAATAAATGTACTTGATAATTGGATACCAATTAAGTCTAACGTATAAACAACACCAAGTATGCCTACTAACAGTGTAATGAGTAATTGTGAAAAAGAACTTATAAAAGTGGCATAAACATTTTGTTTTATCCCGATAGCTATCGGGACTTTATTTTTTAACAGATATGCTCGAGCAGGAATTTCGCCAATTCGATTTGGAGTAATTAAACTAAGTGTAATTCCCGTAAATACAATTTTTAACGCAGTAAAAAAATCTAAATACCGAATTTTTAAAACTGCAAACCGCCATTTATATGTTTCAATTCCCCAGTTTAAAAAACTTAATAAAAATGCACTGAATAAAAAGAAATAATTAATTGATAAAGTGGCAAAATCTTGATATTGAATTGTAAAACTGTCTTTAATTTTGAAATAAATAAAAAGTACTGATGCAATACCAATTAAAGTTCTTACAACTAAATTAAAATATTTGTATCTTGCTTTATTATTCAACTAAGCCACTTTTTTTGATTAAAGATAAAATAATATTAGGAATAGACCCGGGTACAATGGTTATGGGTTATGGAATTATTCATATTAAAAATAACAAAACTGAATTAATTGCAATGGGTTCGATAGAATTAAAAAAATTGGAAACTCATTTTTTAAAACTACAAAAAATATTTGAACGTACTGAATATTTAATCAATGAATATAAACCTGATGAAATAGCCATCGAAGCTCCATTTTTAGGAAAAAATGCCCAATCCATGCTTAAGCTTGGAAGAGCTCAGGGGATTTCTATTGCTGCTGCTCTTGCTAAAAACATTCCTGTTTTTGAATATTCGCCAAGAAAAATAAAACAATCCATTACTGGTAGTGGCACTTCTTCTAAAGAACAAGTTGCTGCCATGTTAGTTTCATTGCTAAAAATTAAAACAATCCCTAAACATTTAGATGCCACCGATGGTGTGGCAGTTGCCTTATGTCATTCTTTTCAAAAAAATGCGACAAGTGGTGAAAAAAGCTATAGTGGATGGAAAGCTTATGTTACACAGAATCCTAAAAAGACAAAAAATTAATTCTTTTTAATTTTTAAAAGAATTTCTTCCATTTCTTCTTTGCTCAACTTAAGTTTTGGTCTAGTAAAATTAATGTCCTCAACCGATTGAAGCGGGATTAAATGAACATGAGCATGAGGTACTTCTAGTCCAATAACAGCAATACCAATACGTTTACAAGGTATTGCTTTTTCCAATCTTTTTGCAATGGTATTGGCAAATAACCATAAACCAGAATAAATTGCCGGTTCTAAATCAAAAATATAATCTACTTGCTTTTTCGGGATTACTAAAACATGACCTTTAGCCAAAGGGAAGACATCTAAAAAAGCAATAAAATCATCATTCTCATCAATGATGTAGGCAGGAATTTCTTTAGTAATAATTTTAGTAAAAATAGAAGGTTGCATTATCTGGAAATTTCTAAAATTTCGAAATTAACTTTTCCAGTAGGCACTTTAACTTCAACCACATCACCAACCGATTTACCCAACAAACTATTACCAATAGGTGAATCAACAGAAATTCTTTTTTCTTTTAAATTGGCTTCTTTTTCAGAAACCAACGTATATTCCATCACCATTTTATTGGCAATATTTTTAATCTTCACTTTAGAAAATATTAATGCCTTTGAAGTATCTAATTGAGATTCATCAATTACTCGTGCATTAGCAACAATGGTTTCCAATTTAGATATTTTCAATTCTAAAAGCCCTTGTGCTTCTTTTGCAGCATCATATTCAGCATTTTCTGACAAATCTCCTTTATCTCGTGCTTCAGCAATTTGTGCAGAAACACTAGCCCTTTCAACATTTTTTAATTGGTCTAACTCTTCATTGAGTTTTTTTAGACCATCTTCGGTATAGTAATTAATTTGTGCCATAACTTTAAGAGGTTTTAAAGCGAAAAAAGAGTCCCGCAGTACTGCGGGACTCTTTATAATTTATTTATATAAATTCTATTATAAATCGAAACGAATACCAATACTGTGTGTTCCTGAAAAACGCTCAGTCATTTCATAAGCATAGTGTACTCCAAATGTTGAACCCGATTTTCCTAAAGGGGCAACTAATGAACCACCAAAAGCTGGTCCAGTATAAGCAGAAGTTCTTAAACTTGAGTCAAACCAAGTAGTACTTTCCAACACATAACCAGCCCTTAACATGAACAAATTTCTAAATCCATATTCAACACCCAATCGATATTGATCTTTGGTAAAAGAATTTGCAGTAAAGTTACCTGCTAAAGTAATGCGGTGATTGGCTTTAATTTGATTAGAAGCCGAATCTTTAACTGGAGCAACAAAAAAGTCGTAAGAAAAACCAATATTTAATAAAGAAGGTAATTGGTATGATGCTGATTTACGTTGTTGTGTTGAAGTAATACCTGTATTAACATCAATATTAGTAAAAGACAAACCTTCACCAGAAGCTCTCATAGATGGACCAACATTGTTTAATGCTATTCCGAACTTGATACGATCATTCTCACCCGTTACATATTTAACACCTGCATTAAATGCAACACTTCTACTGTTTACATTTGAAATAGACTCGCTAATCACTTTAACAGCAAGACCACCAGAAATACTGTTCGAAAAGGTTTTAGCATAAGCCAAATCAAAATTCAAATAACTTGGAGAAAAAGTTCCAATGCCTCCCTCTGGTAAATCTACTGTAG
>CAYJMI010000165.1:0-4344 GCA_964371285.1 uncultured Vicingus sp.
TGATTGGAATCTCGACCTACAAACAATTTTCTGCAATTGTGTCAAGTATTAGTAATGATGCTCGTCCCGATATGAGATTAGTTGCTTCAAAATCGTTAATGAACGAATTGTCGGATGCAGAAAACAGTGTAAAATCATATAGCCTTACCAAAGATACACTTTACCTCGATTTGTTTTATTTCGCTGCAAAAAACACGAACAAACGATTAGCAGATTTACATCGTTTGGTTGAAGAAAAAAATCTAGCAAACTTTCAACTAGATTCTTTGGATACCTTAATTGTTCAAAAATTTAAAATATTAAATCAATTGTTACTCTCTCAAGACCAATTTCGTGTGCAAGCAGCACTCGATAAGGTTGTTATTAAACTCGACAAAGCTATTAATAAAGTAGAAAAAGATGAATCTGGCAAAACACTTTCGGAAGGTAAAACTGATATTGTTAAATCAACCAAAAATTCAATAAAATCAGAAAAAAAAGGGGCTCTTAGTTGGTTATTTAATAAAAAGAACAAAAGCAAAAAAGACGATGTAAATGGTATCGATATAATTAATCTTTATGAAATAACAAAAGAGGTTCAAAGAGTAAAAAAGGAAGAAGGAAATATCGAAGCATCGCTTAAAAGCATTGAGTTGTATTATATAATGGCGGACAAAAAAGTAACTAAAAAAATAAAAGCGATACTCGATCAAATTGAATCTGCCGAACTTTTGGAAATTGCTAAACAAACAGAAAAGGCAAAAATTACGATGAAAAACACCAACCAGCAAATAGCGTTGTTTTGTATAGCCATAACAATACTTTTGTTATTTATGTCGTACATTATTATTGATTACGTGCGAAATAACAATCGTTACAGAAGAGCATTAAAAAAAGCAAAAGCTGAAGCAGAAGATCATGCAACAACCAAAGAAAATTTCTTAGCCAACATGAGTCATGAAATTCGAACTCCTATGAATGCTATAGCTGGTTTTACAGAACAAATAGCCGAAGGACCACTTAACGATGAGCAAAGAGAACAGCTTACCATGGTAAGAAAATCAATAGAACATCTTTTATACCTGATTAATGATGTACTTGATTTTACTAAACTACAGGCAGGAAAGCTAAATCTGGAAATTATTGGTTTTAGACCTAAAGAGGTGATTAATGATGTAGTAACATTTATACAACCATTAGCTAAAGATAAAGAGTTAAAATTAATTTGCAATATAAATACTGAAGACACATTGATTTTACTTGGCGACCCTTTTAGATTACGACAAATAATTTTAAACATTATTAGTAATGCCATAAAGTTTACCGAAAAAGGAACTATTTCAATACATGTAAATCCAGTAATGCAAAATGGCAAAAACATGTGGTTACGAATGGAATTGATTGATACGGGAATAGGTATAAACGAACAAGCCTTAAAAAAAATATTTCAGGAATTTGAACAAGCAGACAACAGTACATCCCGTAATTATGGAGGAACAGGATTAGGGCTTTCTATTGTTGACAAACTTGTTAAACTACATCATGGAACTATAGAATTTAAAAGTGTACCACAAAAAGGGACAACAGTTACTGTTGAAATTCCATACGATATTGGAACAGAAAAGGACATTAAACTTGTAGAAGACGAAAAATTAAAAACAAAATCGTCGATACCTTCAAATACAAAAATATTAATTGTTGATGATGTTGAATTTAACAGAAAATTACTAGTTAGCATACTAAAAAAATATCATGTCATCTATACCGAAGCAAGTAACGGAAAAGAAGCCATTGAAGAAATAAAACGAAACAATTATGATGTGATATTAATGGATGCCCGTATGCCCGAACTAAATGGGCTAGAAGCAACAAAAAAGATAAGGCTTTTACCTAATATTACAAAACGACAAATTCCTATAATAGCATTAACTGCAGCTGTTACAGAAAATGATAGAAGAGAATATTTTAATGCAGGAATGAATGGATTTTTAGCAAAACCTTTTAAAGAACATGAATTGTTATCCGAAATTAATAAAGTATTAGAAACCAAAGAAACTATAAAAATTACCGCAAAACAAGATGATCAAAAACAAACCTTAGAAGATATGGTAACAAAAAAAATTAATTTAACTGAACTTCGAAGCATAAGCGATGGAGATCAAAAATTTTATAACGAAATGTTGCAAACATTTTTAGATACCACAACTAAAGGATTTAGTGATATGCAAATTGCACTTGCAACTAAAAACTGGAAAATGATAGCAGAATTCGCACATAAAATAAGTTCACCTTGTCATCATCTGTCAGCACATGTTCTTTATTCTTATTTAAAAGAAATTGAGGCAAAATGTAGAAACAACGAACAACTAGATACCATAGAAAAACTGATAACTATTGCAGAACAAGAATTTGAATTGGTGGCTGATGAAGTAAAAAATGAGTTGAATAATCAAGTTAAACAGTAAAATTGAGGTTGCTGTAGGTAAGCTTATTTTAACGAACATGAAAAATTTATGTATTAATCGTTAAATTTGTTTATTCAATTAAATTAATGAACGAAACACCATTTACCATATACGTAGTAGAAGACAATGAGTGGTATAATAAACTACTTGTTCATAATCTATCACTTAATCCCGACTTTATTGTGGAGAGTTTTTTTAATGGAAAAAGTCTCCTAAATTCATTATCAAAAAAACCTGCCGTAGTAACTCTCGATTACAGATTACCTGATATAGATGGAGAGACTCTTCTCAAAAAGATAAAAGAATTTGATGCTAACATCGAGGTAATTATTATTTCTGAACAAGAAGAGATTGAAACTGCTGTTGCTTTATTAAAAGCAGGAGCATACGACTATTTGGTAAAAACCAAAGACATACGTGACAGATTACTTAACACCATAAATAACATTCGTAAAAATGAAGGGCTAAAAAAACGAATTGTTACACTTCAAAAAGAAGTACAGGGTAAATATGCCTTTGAAAAAACAATTATTGGAACCAGTACTGCCATTAAAAAAGTATTCGAATTAATCGCTAAAGCTACCGAAACCAATATTACAGTAACCATTTCGGGAGAAACAGGAACAGGAAAAGAAGTTGTTGCCAAAGCTATTCATTACAATTCGCCCCGTAAAGACAAACCATTTATTGCCATAAATATGGCAGCAATACCTTCAGAATTAATTGAAAGTGAGTTGTTTGGTCACGAACGTGGTTCATTTACCGGTGCTGATGCTCGTAGAAAAGGAAAATTTGAAGAAGCTGAAGGTGGCACCTTATTTTTGGATGAAATAGGAGAAATGGATATTAATTTTCAAGCCAAATTATTGAGGGTTTTACAAGAGAAAGAGGTAACCCGTGTAGGGAGTAATTTACCTATAAAAATTAACTGTAGAATAATGGTTGCAACCAACCGGAATTTGTTGGAAGAAGTTAAAAAAGGAAAATTCAGAGAAGATCTTTACTACCGATTGTTTGGATTACCAATACATTTACCTCCTTTACATGAAAGAGATAGTGATACCTTACTTCTTGCTAAATATTTTATAGATAACTTTTGTAAAGAAAATTCATTACCCATTAAAAATATTTCTGAAAGTGCCCGAAAAAAACTACTTAGTTATCGGTGGCCTGGAAATATAAGAGAACTAAAGTCAATTGTTGAACTAGCAATAGTGATGTCTTCCGATAAAGAACTAGTAGAATCTGATATTTCACTCAGTACCACAGACGCCTTACCAAATGTGTTAACTCAGGAAATGACCCTACGAGAATACAATCGAAGAATAGTTAATCATTACATGGAAAAATGTAATGACAACACAAAACTGGTTGCCGAAAAACTAGGGATTGGACAAACTACTGTTTATCGTTTATTAAAAGAAAATCAGGAATTAGAAAACAACCTGTAACAATCATTTTTTTATTCACTCCTTTCTTCACAAAACTGAATTCCTTGCTATTTTTTCATTTTGAAAAAAAAATATCCTATTTGAAAATAACTTCTTTCACAACTCCATTTCAAAGCACTGACTTTCTGTATATTATAAATTATTTTTTTAATGGTATAGTTTTAGGGTAAGCGTTTATAAACCTAAAACCTTAACGCCATGAATACCAAAAAAATAATAAAAATTGTAATAGTTGAAGATGATTTGTATTTCCAAAAAGCACTTACCAAATACGTTCAAACAATATGTAATCCTGCTGTTTATCCACATCTTGATTTTCATATAAAATCATATTCAAATGCACACGAATGTATTGAAGAGTTGGAAAATGATACCAATATTATGATTTTAGATTATTTTTTAATTAACGAAGAAGAAGCTGATGTGCTTACAGGTGCAGACATAGTAAT
>CAYJMI010000166.1:0-4323 GCA_964371285.1 uncultured Vicingus sp.
TATAAAATGCATGTGAAGGCTTATCGAATAGTAAATTTCACCTACATTACCGATGCCAATAAAATAGAGGATAAGGAGTTGGAAAAAATGAAAGGTTCTGAGATTATTGTAATCAATGCTTTGCGAAAAGAACCGCATATTTCACATTTTAATTTGGATGAAGCTGTTGAACTGCTCAAAAAACTACAACCTAAAAAGGCTTATTTAACCCACATAAGCCATTTAATGGGAAAACATGATGTAGTGCAAAAAGAATTACTAGATTTTATTGAGTTGGCTTATGATGGGTTGGAAATAACGCTTTCAAATTAAAAAATCATTCATTTTTAGATTTTAACTTTTTAAGTTTTTCCAATATGATTTTGTTTGTTTTTTGTTGATGTTCTACTAAAAGAATTAACTCTTCTAGTTGTCTTTGAATAGCATCTGTTTTGCGTTCATACCCTACAAAATCTTCCTTTACTATATCAAAACAATTGTTTCCGTCAGCCGACGGATTAAAAAAATCAAGATCTAGAATTTTTGATACACTTCTTAGTAAGCTAATATTAGTTTTAGTTAAACCTCTTTCAAATCTCGAATAAGTTGGGGTAGAAATGTGTAATCGCTTAGCCATTTCTTCCTGACTTAATTCCTTAACTAATCGAGTATTTTTTATCTTTTTAAGTAAAAATTTATTATCCATTATTTAAAAAAAACTTAAGTATTTGTACTTAAAATATTTACGTATTAATACGTGAATCAACTATTTGGTGAAAAAATATTGCAATAATTGAAACATTTATTCATAAAAATCATATATATTGTACAAAATTTCGGTACTAATTTAATTATTTAATCATGACTCCTTTTATAATTTGGTTAAAAAAAGAAGAAATCGATGAATTAATTACATTCATTATCCGTTCCGATTCATCTGATAAACTTCAAAAAGAGCATTTAACTTTTTCAGAAATGGAAGCATTAACGGAAAAATTAATTCAACAAAATGATAATTTAATAAAGCTATTTAGAAAAATAGAACCTTTAAATCCTATTCAAAAAAAAGCTTCACAAGTTTATGGTATAAAACAAAAATGTAATCATTACAAAGATCAATTAGCTAGTATGAAATCTCATTGTAACATTTATAGTAATCCATCTATTATGAATTCAAATGGAAATTATGATTTAGCTTGCCATGATTGTCCAGTTAAAATAGTAAATAATACCAATCCTATTTGAGGTTAAAAACTCCTTTTTTGCACAAAACTACCTCAAAAACGACCGTTTAAAAGAAAAACAGTACATTGTGTCGAGTGAAAGCACCTTAATCGTATCTTTAACAGATAAGGATATTCTATATTCAAATTTTATTCATTACAAATTTTATTCACTTTATTTATGACACCATTTATTTTTTGGCTAAATGAAGAAGAAATTAATGAATTAATTACTTTTATTATTCATTCTGATTCGGATAATCGACTGAAAAATGGAGATTTGAATGCTGAAGGAATACAAAATTTTACCGAAAAATTACTTTTACAAAATGATAAATTATTAAAATTATATAGAAAAATAGAACTGTTACATCCTATTCAAAAAAATGATTCACAAGTTTATGGTGTAAAACAAAAATGTAATCATTACCAAGATCAATTTGCAAACATGAAAACTCACTGTAACATATACGGTAATCAGCCAATTAAAAATTCAAACGAGCATTATGATTTAGCTTGTCATGATTGCCCTATCAACACCTTAAACTAGTACTTAAAAGCAAAGTTTTTAAAAAAAACTTTGCTTTTAAAAGTAGATTGAAAGGTTAACTTTTTTTATTTCTAAACACAAATTGTCCTTCAAATTGGTCTAAAATTATTGCTGAGTCGGGCTGCACTTTTCCTTCCAACAGTTGTTTAGACAACTCATTTAATACATTTTTTTGCAACACACGTTTTACAGGTCGAGCACCAAATTGTGGGTCGTAACCCATTTTTGCAATGTGTTCTACTGCCTCGTCGGTAAAATCTAATTGAATGTTGTTTTTTAATAAAATTTTAGCCAAACCTAATAATTGGAGTCGTACAATTTCTAAAATATCGTGTTCGGTTAAAGGCACAAACATAATGGTTTCGTCAATTCTATTTAAAAACTCAGGGCGGATGGTTTGTTTTAATAAACCAAACAATTCAACTTTTGTTTTTTCAATCACGCTTTCTCTATTTTTTTTGCCTAACGTTTCAAAATTTTCTTGAATCAATTGAGAGCCAATATTGGAGGTCATAATGATGATGGTGTTTTTAAAATTTACCATTCTACCTTTATTGTCGGTCAGCCTTCCATCGTCTAAAACTTGTAACAAAATGTTAAACACATCAGGATGAGCTTTTTCAATTTCATCAAGTAAAACCACAGAATAAGGTTTTCTACGAACAGCCTCAGTTAATTGTCCTCCTTCATCATAACCAACATATCCAGGAGGAGCACCAATTAAACGAGAAACCGAATGTTTTTCTTGATACTCGCTCATGTCAATTCTGGTCATGGCATTATCATCATTAAACAAGTATTCGCTCAACGCTTTGGCGAGTTCAGTTTTACCAACACCTGTTGTTCCTAAAAAGATGAATGAACCGATGGGGCGTTTTTCGTCTTGCAAACCAGCACGGCTTCGTCGAATTGCATCAGCAACAGCGGTTATTGCTTCTTCCTGACCAACAACTCTTTTATGCAATTCGTCCTCCAATTTCAACAACTTCATACGTTCGCTTTCCAGCATTTTGGTTACCGGAATTCCTGTCCATTTCGAAACTACTTCGGCAATTTCTTCGGGAGTAACTTCTTCCTTAATCATTTTGGAGTTTGACTGAAGTTCGGTTAATTGGGTTTTGAAGCTGGTCAATTTGTCCTCAGCTTCTTTAATTTTTCCGTAACGGATTTCAGCTACTTTACCAAAGTTGCTGTTTCGTTCGGCTTGGTCGGCCTCGTATTTAAGCGATTCAATTAAATCTTTGGTTTTTTGAATACCATCCACCACATCTTTTTCGGCTTGCCATTTGGCGGTTAAATTGTTTTTTTCTTCATTTAAGTTAGCGAGTTCATTTTTGATGAGGTCGAGTTTTTTGTCGTCTTTTTCACGTTTTATGGCTTCCCGTTCAATTTCGAGTTGCATTATTTTACGTTCAATTTCGTCTAAAGCTTCTGGTTTTGAGTTGATTTCCATTCTCAATTTCGAAGCGGCTTCATCAATTAAGTCGATGGCTTTGTCGGGTAAAAAACGGTCGGTTATATAACGTTGCGAAAGCTCCACAGCGGCAATAATTGCAGAATCTTTAATTTGTACTTTGTGGTGCGATTCGTACTTTTCTTTAATACCTCTCAAAATTGAAATCGCATCTTCGGTAGAAGGTTCATCTACCATTACTTTTTGGAAACGACGTTCTAAAGCTTTGTCTTTTTCAAAATATTTTTGATATTCGTTTAAAGTAGTTGCTCCAATGGCTTTTAGTTCGCCTCTAGCCAAAGCTGGTTTTAAAATGTTGGCAGCATCCATAGCACCATCACCACCGCCTGCACCAACAAGTGTATGAATTTCATCAATAAACAACACAATATTTCCTTCAGCACTAATTACTTCTTTTACTACCGATTTTAAACGTTCTTCAAATTCGCCTTTGTATTTTGCTCCAGCAATTAAAGCTCCCATGTCTAACGAGAAAATTTGTTTGTCTTTTAAGTTTTCGGGTACGTCGCCTTGAATAATACGGTGTGCCAAACCTTCGGCAATAGCTGTTTTACCAACACCTGGTTCACCAATTAAAATAGGGTTGTTTTTGGTTCTACGTGATAATATTTGTAGAACTCGACGAATTTCTTCATCACGACCAATAACTGGGTCGAGCTTGTTTTGTTTGGCTAGTTCGTTAAGGTTTTTAGCGTATTTTTTTAGTGAGTTGTATTGTTCTTCTTGACTTTGAGAAGTAACTTTTTCACCTTTTCTTAATTCTTGAATAGCTGCTTTTAACTCTTTTTCTTTAACCCCATTATCTTTTAAAAGTTGGGCAATAGTATCATTTCCAGCTAATAATCCTAGAATAAGATGTTCTATGGTTACATATTCATCACCAAATTCTTTTAAATAAGAAATGGCTTTATTTAAAGCATTGTTTGCCTGTTGCGATAAGTACTGACTTCCACCCGAAACTTTTGGGTACGATTCAATTATTTTATCTAAAGCTAGCTTAAAGATGTTAATGTTTACACCTAATTTTTTTAAAATAAAAGGAGTTACGTTTTCATCCACTTCCAAAATCCCTTTTAGAATATGCCCAGTTTCAATAC
>CAYJMI010000167.1:0-4268 GCA_964371285.1 uncultured Vicingus sp.
CGTTAAAGATGATGACGTTGATAGGTTGCAAGTGTAAAGGCAGTAATGTCAAAGCTGAGCAATACTAATTACCCTAGAACTTTTAAACAAACCAATAAATTTTATTTATAATTTCTTTCTTTGATTGTCATAAAGCATTAATGATTTATGGTGACTATTGCAGCGGGGATCACCTCTTCCCATTCCGAACAGAGAAGTTAAGCCCGCTTGCGCAGATGGTACTAGGTAACTGGGAGAGTATGTCGTCGCCAATTTTAATTAAACCCCGATTTAGATTTCTATTTCGGGGTTTTTTTTTACACTTTTCTTACTTCTATATAACAAAAATGTTGATTTTTAGTTTAGTTACTGTCGAATTCATTGGGTCATTTTTATTATTTTCGCCTTGAAATGAAATTTCTTATTAAGTTAACCATATTAATCAGTTGCCTTATTAGTTTTACGCTGGTTAAAGCGGAGACTACCGATTCTCTAGATGTTATCAATGAGGAATACAAAACCATTCTTTTTAGTGATCAACAGTTTTTAGATGTGCTGTTTTACAAGCATTTTAACAACATGTTGATGAATAATTTAGGACCTTATGGTTCTTCTTATTATTACCCTACCAATTACTTGTTCGATAATCAATCTACTGTTTTTGCCCCCGCAGCTTTAAAAGAAAGACTACTTTCATTAAGTGGTTATAGGCCGTTCACCAATTTAACATGGATAAATGCAGGTCGAAGAGAGCAACTATTGTCTATTAATCATATCCAAAAGTTTGGAAAGTTGGCCGATTTATCTATTTCTTATAAAAGAATTAGTTCTCCGGGGAGTTACATCAATCAAGAAGTAAATCACAATGATTTAAAAAGTGCATTTAATTTTAAAACCAATAATGGTAGCTATTCTGTTAAACTTTATTTTAATATGTTACGCATTAACAATAAAGAAAATGGCGGTTTAAATGACATCAATGATTTCTATAAAGATAGTATCGGTAGAAGGGAATTGTTTAAAGTAAACATTTATAAATCGTATTACCAAACCAGAACCATTGCTTATGGATTGAAACAACGTTTGAATTTGTTTTCTGTTTATGAAGATACCATTAAAACCAAAAGTTATTTTATTGGCTTAGAAAATAATGTGGCTAGTACCCGAAGAGAATACTTCGATTTTGATTCTAACTCTAAAATATACGACACTACTTATTTTGATACCACATTTACTCAATGGAAGGACTCTACTCATTTGAATACCTTATTTAATAAGGTTTCTTTTGGAATAACTGCTTCAAATTTTGAGTTAGAACCTTACGTGAGTTTTCAGGATTATAAGTATTATCAATATTTAGGAATTGACACGAATTTTTCGAGCAATTATGTTGGAGCAATGCTGAGTTTTAGAAATAAACAGTTTAAAGTTGCTGCCGATTTTAATTATGGTATAAATGGCTATAACAAACAGGACATCAATGCCAATTTAGCGGCTACATTTGTTAAACAAGATAAGTTTGCTATTAAATTGCTATTAAATCATCAACTCAACGAACCCGATGTTTATTATAAATCGTTTGCTTCCAACCATTTTAGGTGGGAGAAGGATTCGTTAGTGAAACAACAAATAACCTTTATTGGTTCAGAATTTTATATTGATGCAATTGATGTTAAGCTAACGTTGAATGCAAAATTGTATAATCATTTCATCTATTTTGATACGTTGGTTTTACCCGCTCAACAAAATAAACTAGAAACCACCAGTACTTTAATGGTGGAGAAAGGCTATAAATTATGGAATGTACATTTTAAAACGGCTTTGATTTATCAATTAACTTCTGACCGATACATTTTACCTTTACCTAATTTGGCGGGGCGACAAATTATTTATTACGAGAACAGGTTGTTTAAAAAAGCTTTGAAAGTGAGGGTTGGTTTTAACATTACCTATTCTTCTAAATTTTATGGATATGAATTTATGCCAAGTATTTCGCAATTTTATGCACAAAACAAAACCAAAATTGGCGATTATCCTTTTGTAGATTTCTTTATCAGCACTCACTTAAAGCGTACACAAATCTTTTTTAAATGGGAGAATATCAATGCAGGCATGGGGGATTACTCTTATTAAACAACACCAACGACTCCATTTTTAGACCGTTCGTTTAAGTTCGGTGTTAGTTGGAATATGTTTGATTAATTGGTTTCTAACGTACTACAAATGTTGATTGGTTGAGCATCGCATTTTATTATGCTACCTCTAAAACTTCTAAATTTTGTACTTCAATGATATATTCAGTTCCATTACCACAGGAGGAATTAATCTTAAGATTACCACCAATCATTTTTATTCGGTTTCTTAAACTCGAAAGACCTATGCCATTTTTTTGAGAAGCTTCTTCTAAACAAAAGCCTATCCCATCATCTTTTGTAGTAATGATTAAGTTGTTTTGGTCATATTTCATGGTTATTGTCAATTCATTTGCTTGGGCGTGTTTCAATGTGTTGTGAATGATTTCTTGAAGAACTCTGTAAATATTAATTTCTATCTTTTCAGAAAATCTTTTTTCGGCAATAGTTGATTCGAAATTTATTTTACATGATGAATTAACGGTTTCTAAAGTTGTTCTTATACTAACCTCTAACCCCTTCTGAATAGACTTACTCGATAAATTATGGCTGATATCCCGAACTTCCTTAATTGAATTGACAAGTAATATTCCTATGTTAGTAATTAATTCTAGACCTTCTTTGTGGTCGGAACAGGTTTCTTTTATTGCATTAATTTGCATGTTAGAGGCAACTAATAATTGACCAACTCCATCATGTAAGTCCTGTGCTATTCTTGTTCTTTCAGTTTCCTGCATAAGAATTAATTGTTCTCTAAGTTTCAAACTATCTTCTGCTAATTGTATTTTTTCGGTAATTACAGTTTGTAAAGTAAGGTATTGAATTATATCCCCTTTAAAGTCCTTAATTGGGAGTATTACAGCATCCACCCAATAATAAGTACCATCCTTAGCTATGTTTTTAATTTCTCCATGCCATACTTTGCCATCTGCTATTGTTTTCCATAAAGTTGCAAAAAATTCTTTTGAATGATAGCCTGAATTTACGATGTTGTGGCTTTTTCCTTCTAATTCTTCGTTAGTATATTTTGAAATTTCACAGAATTTTTTGTTAGCTATAAGAATCTTTCCTTTCAAGTCGGATACACAAGAAATAATATTTTGGTCTATCGCATTTCTGTACGAGCTTAAGAGTTCTAATAATTCGGCTTTCTTTTCTTCTTGTTTTCGATATCTTAACGCTATGATTGAGGTAATGAAGATTGCAATTACAGAAATACATCGGTTTGTCATTATTGTCCAATTGAATGTTTCTGGAGAATAATGAATAAGAGTTTTTAATACAATTAAAAAGGTGGAAGTGATGGTAAAAATAATAATTGTTTTTCTACTTTCTCTTAGAATAATGGTAAAACAACATAGGTACAAAACACCAATTGCAGTTCCTAAAGGTGTTAACAAATCAAAAATAAAGATGGCTATTAACCCAAAAAATGCGAAGAGTTGAGATTTGGAAATCAATTTAATTTTTTGCACAATATATAGGTAATTAACCTTCTAAATGAATTTGATATCTTTTTTATTTCTTGATACCTAGCAATAATAAAGAATATTTAATAAGTAAACTATGTTTAAAAGCACAATTTTAATATTTTTTATCAAGTCTTCTGCTTCTTTTTCTTAGCTGCTGGAAACAAAATATTGTTTAAAATTAACCGATATCCTGGCGAGTTGGGGTGTAGATTCAAATCTGTTGGGGGGTCACCCACCATGTGGCGGTAATCTTCGGGGTCGTGCCCTCCATAAAAAGTCCAAGTGCCTTTGCCCATTTCGCCGTGTATGTAGCGAGCAGAATTTAAGGCTTTGTTTTCGCCCATTACCAAGGTGCTAGATTTTATAAACTGTTTGTTGTAAGCGGTAGTTTGTCCAAAAAAACCTTTTATTAAGGTTTCGTGGTTTTGACAAAGCATGGTAGGTACAATATCCCACTTGGCAGAAAAATCAAACAACGTAAAATTGTCTAAATTTTGAGGAGTTTTTGCATGAGTTTCTGTGGCATCAATGTCCGAAAATTCATACTCCATTGGGTTGGTTTTTAGGGTAAAATCTTTAAATGCAAAGGTTTTATCGTAAGCTAATTTTGAGTTGTAGTTGGGTGTAGTGCCATCGCCATCGTACATGCTTTCACAAATATCAATACCTTCGGCAGCAAGAGCAA
>CAYJMI010000168.1:0-2903 GCA_964371285.1 uncultured Vicingus sp.
ACTCTATCGTTAAATAATTGAGTGGATAAGGCCAACTCTACTTCGTCGCTAGAAATTTCATCTCCCGGACGGTAATTAAACCCAATGTCGAAATCAGTACTTATTTTTGACAAATAATTACTCAATTGATTCGAAAGCAATTCTGCAGAAGTTGTTGAGCCTACATTCGAATATGTTGACGTACCTCCTCCTTCTGGTGGAATAAATTGATTTAATACCAGCAACGAAAATACTTGTTTGTTTAATTCTTGGATATTTGCTTGTTGGTCGCTCACGTATAAAATACTCCTCACTTTATTTTTTGTGGCTTCATCAGCAGTTGGTAATTCTATATCAAATGTAATGTCGGGCGACAACATCGTATTGGTTATATTCAACTTCAAATTTATTGGTGTTCTTTTTTTATACAATTCAGCACTTGCACTGTCTTCGGTACTTGCTATAAGTTCGTATAATCTAGCTCTTAAACGATAAACCGCTGTTAAATTTAATTGAGCTTCTAAAGGGTCGCCATTCCACGAAATTTTACCACCTTCCTCTAAATTAAATTTTTTATTGATGATGTTCTGCAAGGTAAAAAGGTAATCACCGTCTTTAACAACGTAATCGCCATATATTTTAAATTCGCCCTGAGGATTAATATTTATGGTTAAATCACCTTCACCCCTGGCTTTAATCACATCACCAATTTTTTCATCAAAAATTAATCGAACCTCAGCATCTGGGGTAGCATGTAAAACAAAGTTCATTTCTATATTTGACAAATCGACTTCTTTTTCTTCAACTTTCTCTTTTATATCTTTAGAAACAAATTCAATAAAATCATTTTCTGAAATTTCTTCCGCATTATTTAAAGGAATGTTCATTACTGTTTCTTTTTCTGAAGTAACATCCAATTCAATATTTAGTTTGTTTTTATAAAGTCCAATATTTACTAAACCCGTAACAAATGCCTTTCCATAAAACAATTCATTTTCTTTTAAAGTGGTGTTTAAAACAAAAAAGTTTTTTGCATTGACCCCAAAATCTAAACTTACATCTTTAAAATATTTATGGAAAACAGTAGCGTTGCTAATCGCTTTATTACCTTTTTCATCAAAAAAAGCTACATTATCAAAGCTTATCATATCTGGCCTAACGTCTATTTTACAAACAGGCGTTGAAAAATTTGTATTCAAATAATTTACTAAAAAGCTTGTTTTTTGAAGTATTATGTATCCATTAAAATCTGGTTTTGATAAATTTCCTTTCACCTCAATTTCGGCAGTTGCTATACCCCTAAGATTAGAAATAGATCCTTCTACGTAGTTACTTAGTATTTGTATATCAGCTCGTTGTAGCTTTAACGTTAAATCTAAACTTTCTTCTTCTTCAAAAGGGAAATAATCGCCATTAAAAATAATAGAAGGTAAATGTCCTTTGTAAAACTGACCATCTACCGACAATCTTTTTTCGGAAGGATTCCAAGTAGATTTTATTTTTCCGTTACCCATAACCGTTTGGTTAAGGTTTAGTTTATCAAAATCTAAATCGGAAGTAAATATAATTTCTTCCTCTTGTTTTTTAATTGAAGCAACGCCATTAATTGTTCCATTAATTTTTAAAATGTTTTCGGGAATAATTTTTTGAATATTATACAAATTAAAATTAGTTAACGCTAAATCTATTTGGTCGGTTGGTTTTCCAGATAATTTACCGTCTATTAAAATAGTTTGATCTCCTGCTTTAATTCCTAAGCTTCTAATTGAAATTTCTGAGGTTTCAGCTGCTTTGTACTCAAATAAATTATTTTCATTTATCGACCAAAGTGTATCTGATACATGAGCATAAGAATCAACCAATTTGGAAGTAAAATGTTTTGGTGAATTAAAAACAGTTACAAAGTTCAAATTTGCATCGGTTCTACTTGTTGTGTTGTTGTTTAACCAGTTTATTTTAGTTAAAACAGAGTCGTTATTTATTACCGTTGACGTTTTAAAATTATCTATAAAAACACTATCACTTTGTTTAATCTTTTCGGCAGTTATATCAATAAAAAGTTTATCATCTATTGATTTGCTTTCAAAATTTGCATTATTGATAGTCAATCCTTTTATGTCAATTTGAGGAGATTTTCCTATTACCGATAAGGATTGTTTTCCCGAATTATAAGATCCAGACAATGAGGTGTTTTTTGAAAATGATACTCCTCCTAAAAATAATTTAGAAAGTAATTCTGAATTAAAAATAGTTAGATTAAAATTGAAGTCATTATTTAATTTAACTATCATATCATTTGGATTCTGAAAGGAAGGTAGATAAGTTACAAAATTGTTTGTACTTGCCCCTATCAAATCTTTAAAATGATACTCTCCTTCTAAGTAACCGCTCATAATATCCGATTCAATGGATAGTTTTTTTATAGACGATGTTTTTTGAGATTTTATTAAAATAGTTGCAACACTTATATCATCTTTGTTGTCCTGCATTCTAAAATCGATTATTTCAATTTCTCCAAGCAAATTATCAATATTATTGCCTTCCAAATCGACATTTAATTCCATCGAGAAATTGGTATTTAACCCATTATCTTTTGTAAAATTGAGTTTTGCTGGTTTAGCTTTATTTACATTCGAATGAAATTTCATTTTAGGAATAGTGTTCGAAAAATCGACAAATCCATTAAAATCAAAATCAATATTTTCATCGTGTACCGACATAAAACCTTCAAATATTTTATTAGAAAATAGTCCTTTAACATCTATATTGTGATAATCATAACCACGCACAACAACTTGACTAATATTCCCTTTTAATCGAGCAACGATGTCTTTTAATTCAAGCCCTTTTCCATCAATACTTGCGTCCATCGAAATAGTTCCTATTTGATTTTCAATGGCTAAAAATTTACCCAATTGAAATTG
>CAYJMI010000168.1:2913-4256 GCA_964371285.1 uncultured Vicingus sp.
TAGTTTTTAACATACCACTATAAGAGGTTTGATTATTTTTCATTTTCATGGTAAGGTCTGTTGCCACTCTACCAGCATCGGTATAAAAATTACCATAAGAAACAAAATCATGATAAAATCCTGTAAAAGTTCCTTTAAAACGTATTTCACCCAGTTGTTTAAAATTGTCGGGAAGCTGAATAAACTTTTTATCGACAAATGGGTACAATGGGAATTGCTCTAATTTGGCTTTAGAAGTTAATAATTCATCTACCTTAATGTGCATAAACATATTCTCGGCATCTGGTAGCCCAGTAATATTTACGTTCCCTTTAAAATGAGTTCCGTCGTCTAACGTGAAGGCTATTTTTTTAGCTTTTAAATTATTTATTTTCCCTCTTATTTCGCCTTCAAAGTCAACATATTTATTTATACAATCTAATGTATTTGAGAAAAAACACAAATCTTTAAAACTCACTTTTGTAGATTCGAAATAGGAAAGTATGGTTACTTTATCAATAAAACTAGCCATATCGGCATATTCTGTTGTTAAAAGGGTAACGTCTCCCTTAATATCAGAATGTGGTGTTTTAATTTTTAAATGTTGTGCAATTATTCCACTAGAAGTAATGTTAAATTCAGTACTCATTTTATTTACCTCAAAGCCACTTTTATCAATAAAAGCAAGGTTTTTAATGTTGCAATCAATTCCATCTTTTAAAAAATTAATATCATCTAACGACATGTTAAATTTTGACAATTCAACATGGTCGTAATCAATCCCTACTACAGGAGCATAATCATCATCATTGTAAACCAGTTTACAATTGTTAAAATTCACCTTATTTAATGCAAAAAACCAATCACCGCTTGTGGTGTCGGTTGAAGCAAAATGATTTACAATAAACTGAAAATTTAAGGTTGTATCTTGTTTGTATTTTCTAACATTAAAGTATGCATCGGTAAGATTTACATCATCTATAATTATTTTTTTATCTCGTATCGAAAATGTTTTAATATCAACATTTAACTCATCTATATAAACTAGAGTATCATTATGTAAATCCATAACAAACAATTTGTTTATTGTTACTCCAGTAAAAAAATTCACGTGTACATCTTCAACAAAAATTTCTGTTTGAAGTTTTTCGGATAGTTTTTCAAGATAGAAATGAATCAATTGAGTTTGAAATCTTGAGCTCTTTGTTGTTGCCACAACAAATGCAATAAGAAGCAATAAAATTGCGACAAGTAGTAATGTTATTATCCTTCTTTTTTTGATAGCTTTGCAGTAATATATAACCAACAAAAATACGTTTAATGCCGCAATCGTCAATAATTATTTTAGGAATTGAATCCTCGTG
>CAYJMI010000169.1:0-4135 GCA_964371285.1 uncultured Vicingus sp.
CCGGAACCGCTGCACCTGAACAATAGGGACCTACAGCTGCAAAAGTCGGAGTTATAATCGGGTTAATGGTAACTACAACTTGGTCTGTTGAAGTACATCCTGTTGCTGTTATTGTTGTAGTTACTGTATAAGTAGCGGTAGTTGGTGTTGCTCCACCATTTGTTAGTGTAACTGTAGGGTTAGAAGCTGTACTACTACTTAAGCCAGTGGTAGGTGACCATGAGTAGGTGTAACCCGCCGTAGATGTAGTGCCTAAGTTTCCTGTTGCTGCCGAACAAATAGTAATATCAGCACCTGCATTTGAAACAGGAGCTGGATTTACTGTAAATACAACTGTTATTATACATCCATTGGTATTCATATAAGTTATATTGGTTGTTCCAGCTGCAATTCCTGTTACAACACCAGTGCTACTTACTGTTGCTACTCCTGTATTTGATGAACTCCAAGGTGTACTTGCGTGTGGTGTAGCAGAGCCTGTTAGTGTGGATGTTAATCCTACACAAGTACTTAATGTACCTGTTATTGTGGGTAGAGGGTTTACCGTAATGGTATATGTAATTGGAGTACCTACACACCCATTAAGAGTTGGAGTAATGGTAATTGTTGATGTTATCGCAGATCCAGTTGCATTGGTAGCTGTAAAAGCAGGAACACTACTGGCTCCACTTGCAGCAAGACCAATTGCTGTATTTGAGTTTGTCCATGCAAAAGTAGCTCCTGCAGGAGTACTTACAAATGAATTTAAAGGAACAGCTGCATTAGCACAATAAGAAAGGTTTGGCTCAGCTGTAATAACTGGTTTTGGGTTAACAGTAACTACAACCTGATCGGTTGAAGTACAACCTGTTGCTGTTATTGTAGTGGTAACCGTATATGTTGTGGTAGTAGCTATTACACCACCATTTGTAAGTGTTACAGTAGGATTAGAAACTGTACTGCTACTTAATCCAGTAGTTGGTGACCACGAATAGGTGTAACCCGCCGTAGATGTAGTGCCTAAGTTTCCTGTTGCTGCCGAACAAATAGTAATATCAGCACCTGCATTTGAAACAGGCGAAGGATTATTGCTAACGGTTACTGTATTAGTAGAGGCACATAGTGTAGTTGTATTGGTAACAGTAACTGTATAAGTTCCAGCAGCCAAACCTGTTGCTGTTTGTGTAGTTTGCCCACCCGGAGACCAGGAATAAGTATATGTTCCTGCCCCGACAGGTGTAGCTGTAGCAGTTCCAGTTGAAAGTCCAGCACATGCCGATGTACTTGCCATGGTTGGTGGGCAACAAGCTCCTTGTGCTTCAAAAAGAGTAGAAGCATCAGTTTGACAAGCTACGCTAGTCCAACTCCCTGTTTCTCCATCACCAGAAGTATTGATTGTAACGCTAAGATTAGATCCAGCAGCACAACCGGGGTCAACAGTTAAATTCCAACAGAAAGTCCAACTTCCTGTACCATTATCACCGAAATTATTGGATGCGTCTGTGCCACCACTAACTGTTTCGAAATAAAAACCAGGGCCAGCACCAGTACCCAAACCGGTATTGGAGTAATACCAAGCCCCATCAAAACCAGGTCCAGCAATATTCTGAACAGTATTGGCTGGTACAGTACCCGATATTGCACCTGTCCATCCTGCACCCATCGAAATTTGAACACCATGCAACCAGTTGGTATTTTGCTGGCTCCAAGTAGAAACAGTATAACAGAAAGTAACTACTTGACCTGGATTGTAGGCTCCATTAACTGGAAGAGGGCTTGCCGTTAACGTAGAAACTCTAAGGCAATCATCACAGTCAATATCATTATCTACCGATATTGAAAAACTTCCATCTGTAGCGGTGGGACTATTGCCACTCACCTGAATGTAATAAGTTTGACCAATGGTAATTTGTTCTACTGTAAAACTTCCATCCACACTACAACCTCTCGGTATCAAATTACTACAAGCTCCTGTCCACAATCCCATTTGAACTCCAGTAAATCCAGCAACAGAAATGTTAACCGTAGTTCCCGTAGCTACAAAACTGTACCATACATCTAGTGCAGGTCCCGCCATATCTGTAGTTCCTGTCTCACAATCTGCTACAGAAACGTAGGGATTTGTGGCAGTAGCACCAACTGATGTTAGACCCGATGAAGTAGTTACAGCTCCATTTTGCACACCAGCACTACACGCTCCAGGAGTAGGTAACGAACCCAAACTTATAGCTCCAGAGCAATTATCATTGGAAGGTTGGGCATAAGCTGAATTGGAAATTATTAAACCGATAAGAACTAACAAGTACAGTTTTGTAGATAGTATTTTCATGGAAATATGATTTGTCTTTTAATTAATTGGTTGCAGGAACTTTTTTATAGCTAGGAGTGTATTTTTTAGACTCAATGATGTAATTATTATTGGCTAATTTGAATACTGGTGGTGTATAATTTTCAATTTGGATAGGGAAATCATTGGAATTAATGCTAGTTATACCATTTGCCAAAACTTCTTCGGCAGAAAATATAACTACTTTCACACCTTGTTCAAACCCAATGGTATTTCTTTTAGATTTTAGCCGATGATTGTTAAGGTTAGCTGTATTTAATGCATCAATATAGGGTTGGATATTTGTAACATTTCCGTTTTCGATAATGATATATGTTTGGGCATTTAACTCTTTGAAAGAATTATTTTCTTGAGCAGATAAATATTGTGAGAAACTCATTAAGATTATTCCGATTATGAAAGTTTGTATTTTTTTCATTTAAATTTAGTTTTTGTGTAATTTGAAAGTTATAATATTTTAAACTTGTTGCCGCTCTTTTTTTTGATATTTTTTAACAAATATACAACCTATGACGGTAAAATTTAACAACAGTTGCCTTTGTTAAAAAAAATAAGGCGTATAATTTTTATACGCCTTATAATCAGTTTATTAAATTTATTTTACCAATATGTTGGTAAGGTAAGCCACCAACATCAAAAGTAACTACTTGCTAGAAGTATAAACCTTCGTCTAAAACATTTCCTAAATTGTTTAAACTTTCTTTTCAGCCTTCATTTTTTTATATAAAATTAACTTCTATTTCAAGATATTAACATGTCCACGATATTCTCGATGTAAGCCATCAATACCTTTGAGTTTAATTAACCACACGTAAGTATCTGTTTGGGCAAGTTTGCTTCCGCCTTTTACCGTTCCATTCCAACCATCTTCTAAATCGTGTCCTTCCCAAATTTTTTCGCCCCATCTGTCAAAAATATAAAAGTTATATTCTTTTTCTGAAACTCCTATCAAGGATCCTGGTCTAAAAATTTCATTCAAGTCATCACCATCAGGTGTAAAAGTATTTGGTATGGCGAAAAAGAAATCCGGTTTTATCTGAATAATTTTTACAACGGTATCTGGGCATAGACCATTGGTAACTATCAATTGTACAGGATAATATCCGGTATCTTGGTAATTGTGTATAGGATTTTGCATGGTGTCATTTGTTAAATCACCAAAATCCCAATACCAATCACTTACATCCATTGAGGATAAATCGGTAAAATTAATTACCGGATTAAGAATGGTTTCCACTTGTGGGTCTGCTACAAAATCTGCAATTGGCACATTGTAAACTTCAACATATTTTGGGTAGTAGAATGTTGATGTACATCCAAACAAATTGGTTACCGTTAAAGCAACATCAAAACTGCCTGAATTGTTGTATACATAAAAAGTGGTATCATTTATTGTTGGTTGTACAACTCCATCTCCATAATTCCAACTATAAGTTAATCCGCCATCTGCACTCGTTGCTTTAAAATCAACAATTAATGGTGGACATCCAATAGTATCAATTGAATTAATGGTAACTAAGGAAGAATCATTTACAAACACGGTGATAGCTGTTGTATCATTTCTCGAACAACCATCAGAAACATACACCATGTAATCGGTTGTTGAGTTAGGAATTAGACTCACAGGATTAGTAGGATTTATAACTCCTGGAGGAGTAGAGGTGTTACCTGTTAACGAATCATAAACCGACCAAGTATATACAAAAGGATTATTAGTGTTTCCTCCTGTTGTATTAGCAAGAATTGTGGCTTTTTCCCCTTCACAAATGGTTGAGTCAAAAGCAGATATATTTAAAGGAGCTCCAACTA
>CAYJMI010000170.1:0-3991 GCA_964371285.1 uncultured Vicingus sp.
TACGAAGAAAAATCAGCCATTCCACCTGTAGGAAAATCAGGCATGATGTTGGTTTTTTTGCCTTTTAAAATGGCAATAGAACCATCAATTAATTCTATAAAGTTGTGAGGCAACGTTTTACAAGCTAAACCAACAGCAATACCTTCAACACCTTGTGTAAGTAATAACGGAAACTTAACAGGCAATGTGTCTGGCTCATTGTTCCTTCCATCATAAGAAGCTAGCCAAGTGGTAGTTTTTGCGTTAAAAACAACATCTAAAGCAAATTTAGTTAGTCGTGCTTCAATATATCGAGGAGCAGCAGCTCTATCTCCAGTATAAATATTCCCCCAGTTTCCTTGGCAGTCAATCAATAAATCTTTCTGACCAATTTGTACCATGGCATCACCAATAGAAGCATCACCGTGAGGGTGGTATTTCATGGTGTTACCAATTACATTAGCAACTTTATGGTAACGACCATCATCCAATTCTTTTAACGAATGTAATATTCGACGTTGAACTGGTTTTAATCCATCGTTTAAATGTGGAACGGCACGTTCTAAAATAACATAAGAGGCGTAATCCAAAAACCATTCGTGATACATGCCCGAAACTTGAATAACGTTTTCGAGTTGTTCGCCACCGTTATTTTCAAACTCTTCGTCTCTTTCTATATTATCTTCTTCGTTTTCTGCCATTTTAATTAAATAGTTTCCTCAATTAAATCTTTTTCAACCTTTAAATTTTCGATAATAAACTCTTGTCGTTCTGGTGTGTTTTTACCCATGTAAAAATCCAATAATTTTTGAACTGGAGTATCAGAGCCAATAATAACTGGGTCTAAACGAATGTCTTCACCAATAAAAAATTTGAATTCGCTTGGGGAAATCTCACCTAATCCCTTAAATCGAGTAATTTCAGCTTTTCCTTTTAGTTTTTCAATTGCCTCTTTTCGTTCTGTTTCGGAGTAGCAATAAAATGTTTGTTGTTTGTCACGCACTCTAAAAAGTGGAGTGTCTAAAACATACAAGTGACCATTTTTAATCACATCGGGGAAAAATTGCAAGAAAAAAGTAATCAGTAACAAACGAATGTGCATTCCATCCACATCGGCATCGGTAGCTATTACAATGTTGTTGTAACGTAAAAATTCAATGCCTTCTTCAATGTTTAAGGCAGCTTGCAATAGATTAAATTCTTCGTTTTCGTAAACAATTTTTTTGGTTAAACCGTAAGAGTTCAACGGTTTTCCTTTTAAACTGAAAACGGCTTGAGTGTTTACATCTCTCGATTTGGTAATAGAACCAGAAGCCGAATCTCCCTCGGTAATAAACAACGTGGATTCAACTTTTCGAGGATTATCTTTTTCATCGTTGTAATGAACCCTACAATCTCTTAATTTCTTGTTGTGTAACGAAACTTCTTTTGCTCTTTTTTTGGCAAGTTGTTTAATTCCTGCCATATCTTTTCGTTCACGTTCGGCTTGTAAAATTCTACGTTGAACGGCTTCTGCTATTCCAGGATTTTTATGTAGATAATTGTCTAATTCACGTTTTAAAAAATCGTTAATAAAAGCACGCATGGAAGGACCGTCAGGACCAACTTCTGTTGAACCTAGTTTAGTTTTTGTTTGAGATTCAAAAATAGGTTCCATTACTTTTATGCTAACAGCAGAAATTATTCCAGAACGAATATCAGAGGAATCGTAATCTTTGCCATAAAATTCACGAATGGTTTTCACATAAGCGGTTCTAAATTCGTTTTGGTGAGTTCCACCTTGTGGAGTAAATTGCCCGTTTACAAACGAATGATATTCTTCGCCGTAGGCTTGAGTGTGGCAAATAGCCACTTCAATGTCTTCGCCAATTAAATGGATGATAGGGTAGAGTGGTTCGTCAGATAAATTTTGTTGCAACAAATCTTTTAAACCATTTTCCGATTCAATTTTTTCACCGTTAAAATTTATGCATAAACCAGTATTTAAAAAAGCATAATTCCACAACAGTTTTTCGACAAACTGCATCCTATATTGGTAATGCTTAAAAATATCTTCATCAGGAATAAAACTTACTTTGGTACCTTTTCTAAAGCTACTTTCTTCAACAGGATAATCGTTAATTAATTCGCCACGTTCAAATTCTGCTTTTTTAATTTGCCCATCCCGTACCGATTCAACAATAAAAGAACTTGATAACGCATTTACCGCTTTTGTTCCAACACCATTTAAACCCACCGATTTTTTAAAAGCTTTCGAATCGTACTTGCCACCAGTATTCATTTTCGACACGGCATCAATCATTTTTCCTAACGGAATTCCACGACCGTAATCTCTAACTTTAACCAATTTATCTTTGATAGAAACTTCAATTGTTCTGCCGTTCCCCATCACAAATTCATCAATACAGTTATCTACAACTTCTTTTAATAAGATGTAAATTCCATCGTCGTAAGCCGAACCATCGCCCAATTTACCAATGTACATACCTGGTCGCAAGCGGATGTGTTCTTTCCAATCGAGTGAGCGGATACTGTCGTCGGTATAATTTGATTCTTCTGCCATAGTAAGTTTAATTCGAGGTTCTAAAATTAGAAATAAAATATTGTTCAAACTCTTGCATTTAAAAAGGTTATTAAAGGATTTATTAACAAGATTTAACACTTGAAATCATTAGCTTTGCCGTACTTTTTATAAGAAAATAAAGATGAAAAATATATTAAAATACATTACTGTCGCATTTTTAACTGGATTTGGGTTACTCACCTTATTTTTAAGTACTTCAATACTGTTAGATTTGTTTGGAGTTAGAGAAAAAGAAGGCAATTACGTGTTGTTTGTGGTTTGGGCAAATTTTATTAGTGGTTTAATATACTTAACAGCAGTTTACGGCTTTTTAAAAATGAAAAAATGGACAACAAAACTGTTAGCAAGTTCTTTTTTGATTCTTCTTATAACTTTTATAGGATTTTTATTCTACATCAATTCAGGAGGAATTCATGAGACCAAAACCATTGGAGCTTTGGTTTTTAGAATGGCTTTAACACTAATATTTATCATTTCAGCATATTTTGTCATCATTAAAAATAATAAATATGAAAACTAAACTAATTTATTCTTTGACTTTTGCATTCATATTTTTTGGATGTAACAATGCAATAACAAATGAAGAAAAGGTAACACAAGATACTGTTGTTACTGAAGAAGTACACCAACACGATGAAGTTGAAGCCATAATACTCGATAACGGTAAAAAATGGGTCGTAGTTCCTGAAATGATGGCTTTTATTAAAAACATAGAAAATGGAGTGAATGAGTTTTCTAAAAAAGAAACTCCTTCGTTTGAAGATTACCAAAAACTTTCGAAATTGGTAGCAAAAAACTTAGAAGAGTTAACGGCTAATTGTACCATGACCGGGCAAGCACACGATGAATTACACAAATGGTTGGTACCTTTTTTAGATTTATCTGCGGAGTTTACTGAAACAACAACCTTAAAAGAATCTGAAACAGCTTACTATAAAATACAGGAATCGTTTAATGAATTTAAGCTTTATTTTGAGTAAAAAAGCTCAAAACCACCCCAAAACATACCGTTTAAAAAAATACAGCACATTCTGTAAACTCACTTGGTTTTTAATATACATTTGGTTATGAAAACGAAAAAACTACAACTTACCGTAATACTATTTTTAACAACGCTTTGTATAACTGCCCAACCTAGTATTGATTGGCAAAAATCTTTTGGTGGAACTGGAGAAGATTATGGGACTTCCATACAACAAACAACAGATGGAGGATATATAGTTGCTGGTTATTCTGGATCAACTGATGGAGACGTAATAGGTAATCATGGAAGTTATGATTATTGCGTGCTTAAACTAGACAGTTCAGGGGATATTACTTGGCAAAAATCTTTAGGAGGGTCTGGTTATGATTATTTGACCTCCATCCAACAAACATCAGATGGAGGATATGTAGTTGCAGGAAATTCTAATTCAAATGGTGGAGATG
>CAYJMI010000171.1:0-3890 GCA_964371285.1 uncultured Vicingus sp.
GTCTTTCAGGTCTAAAATTTCGTTTGCTTTAAGTACCGATTTAAGGGTAAGTTTTTTATTTTTTAAAATGGTCATGGTCATATCATCCACAGTAATGTAGGTCAACACTTTTTCATGACCATAACCTCTTTTAGGATGTTTGTTTACCTCTTCAATCAATTGGTCGATGGTTGATTTTCCGTCGCCAATTACACGAGCCGGAGTTCGTTTTGCAGCTGCAACCAATTTGTAGTTGATAACCAACACACGGTAATCATCTCCTGTAATGTATCGTTCTACAATTACCGACCGGGAAACATTTTTTGCGGCGTTGTAAGCAATCAGTGCATTTTCTTTGTCATTAATGTTGGTGGTAATGCCTCTGCCATGGTTACCGTTCACAGGTTTAATTACCACAGGATAACCAATGCTTCTTAAAGCACTTTCTAAGGCTTCTTCACTTTTTACAATTTCACCTTTTGGGACAGGAATTTCTGCTTGTTCCAACAAATATTTGGTGTCTTCTTTATCACAAGCCAATTCAACACCAATACTGCTGGTTTGGCTGGTAACAGTTGCTTGTATTCGTTTTTGGTTTTCGCCATAACCCAACTGACACAACGAATATTTATTTAACCGTATCCACGGAATACCTCTGCTTACTGCTTCATCAATAATTGAAGCAGTACTTGGTCCGAGACGAACACTTTCACGCAATTCACGCATTTCTTGGATGTCGGCATCTAAATCGTATTTTTTCCCAGAAATAAGAGTTTCCGCAATTCTAACCGCAGCTTTTGCAGCATAAACGCCCACTTTTTCTTCGTGATAATCGAAAACCACATTATACACTCCTTTTTCGCCATAATCGCGTGTTCGTCCAAAACCGGTATCCATTCCAGCCATGGTTTGAATTTCTAAAGCAATGTGCTCAACCACATGCCCCATCCAAGTACCTTCTTTAATTCGTTTAAAAAAACCACCAGCTTTACCCACAGAACAGCGATGTTCCTGCATGCCCGGAAACATTTTTTTTAGACGAGCATCAAAACCGGGTATGTTATTGGTAGGTAATTCTTCCAATTCTTCTAAATCCAGTACCATCACAATAAGTTTGTGTCTTCTTACCGACCAATAATTTGGTCCTCGCATTACATTTATGTTAATAATCTTCATAATAACTTATATTATAGTTGTTGAATTTTGTGATTTAATTTATCTTTTTTTGCAGGAATTAAATTTACACGTTTATTTTAAATATACAAGCATGGCAAAAGGAACTTTAATTCCAATTGGCGGAAACGAGGATAAGGGAATAGAAAAAAGCGAAAATTATACGTTAGAATTTATTCATGGCGGTATATTATCTCATGTGTTAAAAGAGGCTGGAGGCACTTCGAGCAAAATTATTGTGATACCTACTGCATCGAGTATTCAGGAGGAAGTTGGAAAAAATTATTTACATGCTTTTCATAAATTGGGTTGTGAAAATGTGAAAGTTTTATCAATAAATAGTGTTGAAGAAGCAGAAAGTGAAGAAAATATTCAAGCTTTGGTGGCATGTAATGGTGTAATGTTCTCTGGTGGAGATCAATCTCGAATTGTTAATTTTATTGGAAATACAAAATTTCACAACATATTAAAAGATCGTTACGAAAACGAAGAATTTGTAATTGCAGGAACAAGTGCTGGGGCAATGTGTATGTCGCAAGAAATGATTTCGGGTGGAAATGTTACCGAATCTATTGTTAGAGGTTCTACCAAGTTTAGAGAAGGAATGGGTTTTATTCCAGAGTTAATTATCGATACACATTTTATTAAACGAGGCAGATTTGGCAGATTAGCAGAAGCGGTAGCTGCTTTTCCAAAGTTAATTGGACTTGGTTTGTCGGAAGATACAGGCGTAATTATCAAAAACAATGTTTTTACAGTAATTGGTTCCGGTATGGCAATTTTATTCGACCCAAGTTGGTTAACCCACAATTACAGAGAAATATTAGACGACAATTTGCCTTTGTCGGTTACCGATTTAAAAGTGCATATTTTGTCGTTTGGCGATAAGTTTGATTTGAAAACCCGGTCAACAAAAATTATGACACTGGAAGAATACAAAGAAATCAAAGGGAGTTAGGAGTCCGAAGACGGGAGTCCGAAGTTGGCATTGTGCGTTAGCTTCCCCTCTTGAGAGGGGTAGGGGTGTGTTGTTAGGAAATTTGTATCTTGTTTTACTTCCGTCTCCCAACCCTATTTATAAATTCCTACGTACGTTTCTTCACTTGTTTTTTTGCCACGATACATGCCTTCGGTATTAAACGAAAAAGCTAGATTTCCAAATTTATCCACTCCAATAAGTCCGCCATCGCCACCAATTTTTAACAGACGGTCTTTAACTACTGTATCACAAGCTTCTTGCAGCGATAATCCTTTGTATTCCATTAAACACGAAACGTCGTAAGCCACCACACCGCGAATAAAAAATTCGCCACTTCCCGTACAAGAAATGCCACAGGTTTCATTGTTGGCATAGGTTCCTGCACCAATCATAGGGCTATCGCCAACCCTACCAAATTTTTTGTTGGTCATGCCACCGGTTGAAGTTGCTGCTGCAATGTTTCCATTGATGTCAATGGCAACAGCACCAACAGTTCCAAATTTTTTATCTTTAGTGGAGGCGTGGTCTAATTGAAAAGTATCAGAACCTTTTACGGCTTGCCATTGTTGATAACGGAAATCATCGTGAAAATATGCTGGAGTTTCGCTAGGGCAGTGGTGCAATTTTGCAAATTCCAAAGCTCCTGAACCCGCCATAAAAACATGTTCTGATTTATCCATCACCAATCGAGCCAACGAAACTGGGTTTTTTATGCCTGTTATCAATGAAACTGCTCCAGCCATTTTGGTTTTTCCTTCCATAATGGAAGCATCCATTTCGTGAGTGCCTTTTTCGGTAAAAACCGAACCTTTACCGGCATTAAACAATGGTGTGTTTTCTAACGATATTACAGCTTGTTCAACTGCATCGAGCGATGAACCACCTTTTTCTAAAACAGTATAACCGGCAGTTAATGCATCGTTTAAAGCAGCTTTATAAGCAGCTTCTTTTTCGGGAGTTAAATCTTTTCTTAAAATGGTTCCTGCTCCTCCGTGTATGGCTATGGCTATTTTTGACATGTTAAATTGAATTTTTTTAGTAAAAATGTTTGTGGTAAAGGTAATTAAACCCGTTGTGCATTTAGTAGAATTTTTAATAAAATAAGGTGTCAGTTCGAGTTTTTTCTGAAAGAAAAAGTATCGAGAACACACCTTTTTTATTGAAAATTTGTACCCTCGATACAAATTTCACTCATTTCAATCGTGAAATTCACTCGAATTGACAAATTTTCTTACAAATGCACAACGGGTCAATTAAACAAATTTTTAATCTATGTTTAACTTAACAAAGCTATAAAAAAATAACAAGGAGTTTATCCTTGTTATTTTGTTTATATATTAATTTTTTTAAATAATATTCTCGATTTCATTTAATGAACTACACAAACTGGATCGGGATCAGCACCTGTTCTATATAATGAACCAGCTGTTAATCCTCCAGCAATAGCTGCTGCATTATTTGCATAGACTGGAAGTCCAATCATTTGAATTTTACCAGGTTGTCCGGCTCCTTGCCCAACTCCTGCTTTCAATATCAAATTACCTCCTGTGGAATTGCCACTACAACCACCATTTACATAACCACCTTCTGCAATAATGCTAGCGGCATCTGCTACAGCATAATTCATTCCACCACGAATAGTAACATCCGAATGAACTGCACCTCCTAATGCCCAGCAGGAAGTAGCTCCTGCAATAATGCTAACGTTACCACCAGTTGAATTATAACCCATTCCACCAGTTATATTGACTGCTCCAGC
>CAYJMI010000172.1:0-3875 GCA_964371285.1 uncultured Vicingus sp.
CCTCAGGCTAACGACAGTTTACGGTTAGAATTTTTTAGAAAATCAGACAGTTTATGGGTTCGGCAATGGGCTGTTCCTGGCTCGGCTTTAACCCCATTTAAAAAAGTGATGATTCCTGTTGATACTTCCTTCCAAAACGATGCTTTTCAATTTCGCTTTAAAAACTACGCTACTCTTTCGGGTAATGTTGACCACTGGAATTTAGATTATGTATATTTAAACGACAACAGAAACCATGCGGATACTGCCTTAAATGATGTTGCATTAACACGTAATTTTTATAACATGTTAAACGAATTTACTGCCATGCCTTACACACATTACAAATTAGATTCTGTTGGAAATATGGCTACATCAATTGCAGTAGAGTATAAAAATAATTCTGATACACTTCGTAATGTATTTTACAAATATAAAGTATTTGATGATGGTGGTGCTGGTATAAGTATTGAGGAATACCCCAGTGGTACTTCAAATAAACCTGTAGGTCCATATTCCTCCCTGATAGAACCTCAAGCAGTATATGATATAACGAATAACAATTTTTATTTTCCTGTCGATACTGCAAAAACTAAAGTGTATCAAATAAAAAATTATTTTAGCATTGATGGTGGAAGTATTACCGATTTTAACCAAAATAACGATACTGTTTATTCGTATCAAGTTTTTAGTAATTATTACTCTTACGATGATGGAAGTGCCGAAGCTGGTTATGGCGTTTTAGGTATAGATTCAAAACTTGCACATCAGTTTAATATTAAAATGAGTGACACATTGATAGCTTTAAACATGTATTTTAATCCGATTACTTATAATCAAAGTCTTAAATCGTTTAAACTAAAAATTTGGGCAAGTTTATCACCCGAAATAGTTATTTATGAGCAAAGTGGGTATTATAATCCTGATTATTCTTTTACTAACGAACTATTAAAATTTAATCTCGATTATCCCATTTATTTACCTGCTGGAACTTATTATTTTGGTTATCAAAACATTACTGAAGATTTTTTAACCATTGGCTACGATTTGAATAACGATAACAGCGGCAGAGTATTTTTTAATTCAGAGGGTGTTTGGGAAAATGCAAGTTATGCGGGGTCGTTAATGATACAACCAGTTTTTAAATATGACGATGCTATAGTAAGTGTGAATGAAATAACTGAAGCTGATTCCAAAAAATTAATTTACCCGAACCCAAGTGCTGGGATTATTTTTATAAATAGTATTTCTCCTGTTGAAGTGGTAGTTTATGATATTTTCGGAAAAAAATTAATGGAACTACCAAAATCAATTTATAACACCATTGACTTATCAAGTTTATCAAATGGTGTTTATATCTTAAACATTTCTGATAACAATCAAACTCAAATTGAGAAAATAATTATTTCCAAATAGAATTACTTTGCAAAAATTTATTGAAGACGAAAACTTAGACGAAGAACAAGAACTCTTCGAACATTATAAATTTATTGCCGATAAGGGTCAAGAATTTTTACGCATCGATAAATTCTTGATGGATAGAATTGCCAACACTTCTCGTAATAAAATTCAAGTAGCAGCAACTTCAGGAAATATTTTGGCAAATAAAAAAGCTGTTAAATCGAATTACAAGGTTAAACCATTCGACGAAATTTCAATTGTACTTCCATACCCTCCGCGAGAAATTGAGTTAATTGCTGAAGATATTCCACTTAACATCGTTTATGAAGATGATGATGTTTTAGTGATTAATAAACAAGCTGGGTTGGTTGTACATCCTGGTTATGGAAATTACACTGGTACACTTGTGAATGGGTTAATTTATCATTTTAATAATCTTCCCAACGGAAGCATGAACAACAGACCTGGATTAGTTCATCGTTTAGATAAAAATACCTCTGGAATAATGGTTATTGCTAAAACAGAATTTGCCATGACTCATTTAGCCAATCAATTTTTTGAACGAACTACTGAAAGAAGGTACAACGCTATAGTTTGGGGCGATTTTGAAGAAAATGAAGGTACAGTTACAGGGAATGTTGCAAGAAGTTTAAAAAATAGAAAAGTGATGGATGTTTTTCCAGAGGGTGATTTTGGAAAACACGCTGTAACTCATTATAAAGTTTTACAACGATTTGGTTATGTATCACTGATTGAATGTAAGTTAGAAACAGGAAGAACACATCAAATTCGAGTTCACATGCAACACATTGGGCACAATTTGTTTAACGATAATGAGTATGGTGGTGATAAAATTTTAAAAGGAACATCTTTTAATAAATACAAACAATTTATAAATAACTGTTTTGAAATTTTACCTCGACAAGCATTACATGCAAAAACCTTAGGATTTACACATCCTGTTACAAAAAAATGGCTTCAATTTGATTCTGATTTACCAGAAGATATGACAAATGTTATTGCTAAATGGGAAGGATATGTAGCTAATAGAGAGTTAGGTGAAAGTTAGAAGATGTAAGTCGGAAGTCAGTAGATCGAAGGTTGAAGACTGAGAACTGTAAACTATTGCTCTAAAATTTCTTTTGCTTTACTGATAGGAATAAGCTCTTCATTGTGTAAAGATATTACAAAAGCTCCACCTAATCCTTTACTTATCATTTCTTGTTTATAGCTCTCTGCTTCTTCTAGAGTTTTAAATTCACCAGCAGAATATCTAGTCAAACCATTTTCAACAACTTTTTGATCAACATTACCAATTTCCATAAACTTAGTGAGTACTTCGGTTGGAAGTTGATTTTTATAAATACCTATTTGTACTTTAAATTTGATATTCTCTTTACTGTAATTAACAACTTTAGGAGTAACAATATCCGTTTCTTGTTGAGTAGTATTTATTCCTGCCGAATTTAACGATATTCTTTTACCATCTTTAAAAGCTACGACAAACGCATCTTTTACACCATAATCAATTGCTAAATCTACTTTTTTACTTGCTGCTTCTTGCATTGTTTTGTATGCACCATTGTATAAATATTTATACAGTCCATCATCAGCTTTTATCTCAATAATATTTTTTAAACCGTTAAAACTATTCGGAGGTAGTTTTTTAGAAAATGCCCCCAACTGAACTCTAAATAATAATTCATTAGAATTTTCGCTAGGACCAACATTCTCGACTGCCATGTTATTGGCTTCATCTCCAACAGATTTTAGCGTACCGTCTTTTTCCTCAGTAACAACTATTGCCGCATCAAAACCATCTTTAGTTAACTGTATTTTCCTTTTTAAAGCCTCGGGTAAATTATCGTAATTACCTACGGCTATAATTGTTAATGAATCTCCAAAAGTTTTTATTTCAACATCAGGAATACTCAAAAATTTATCAACTAACTCGGCATCAATAGCTTCTGTAAAAGCACCTACTTGTACTCGGTAATTTTTCTTAACTCGTTTTTGAGATGAAATAAGTTTGTTCGAAGTCTCCGCAAACATTCCAGTGGAGTCACTATATCTCTGGTAAGCTTCAAAAATCATATCATCTGTAAGTTCAACACCTTGAGGTGAAACAGGAACTTCAGGTCTTGATTCTAATTCGTCATCTTTATAATTAGGTACAAAATCAATGTCTTTATCTAAAGGGCAACCTTTTTCATCCACCTCAACTCCTGGAGGAGTCCATGGGCATTCGTCAATAAAATCAATTACACCATCACTATCTTCATCCCCACTATCGTAAGCCAAATAATCAATAAATTCATCAAAATCTTTAACTTCTGAATCTTTTTTATGATTTTGAAAATTATAACTTATAGCAATTGAACTCATTAAAAATTTATCATTACCACCATTGGCTTTTAAAGTTCCTATTCTTTCACCAGAACTTTCTGCAGTTACATTGTCAATTAAATCAGAGAATGTAAAGTGCATGGTAGTTC
>CAYJMI010000173.1:0-3791 GCA_964371285.1 uncultured Vicingus sp.
AGAAATTGCAGAAGTGTTGAGAGGTGTTGATATTCCTGTGCTGATAAAAAACCCAATTAACCCCGATTTGAATTTGTGGATTGGAGCCATCGAACGTATCAATGCTGTTGGGATAACTAAAATTGGAGCTATTCATCGTGGATTTTCTTCTTTCGATAAAAGTTCGTACCGAAATGCTCCGATGTGGGAAATCCCTATTGAATTAAAAATGCTTTGCCCCGATTTACCTATTATTTGCGATCCAAGCCACATTTCAGGAAGCACCGATTTAATCCAGCAAGTAGCTCAAAAAGCTTTGGATATGGAAATGGATGGGTTAATGATTGAATCACACGTTAATCCGTTACAAGCAAAAAGCGATGCCGAACAACAGCTTACTCCTCAGGCATTACTGGAATTGTTGAATAATTTAGCCGTTCGTGAAAAACAAAGCCAGAACAAAGAATGGATTAACAACATTGAACAACTTCGAAGTGTAATTGATGAATTGGATGAAGAGTTGATTAACAAGTTTGCTTCTCGTATGGCAATTATTGAGAAAATAGGCGAGTATAAAAGAGATAACAACTTGACCATTCTTCAATTAGATCGTTGGGAGAAAATTTTAAACAACCGTACTTTTTTAGCTCAAAAAGTAGGCTTAAGCCACAATTTTATTCGTAAAATGTTAGAACTCATCCACCAAGAATCTATTTTGATACAGAATAAGGTGATGAATAACGATAAGTAGTTTTCCTTTATCGTCATTCCTGCGTAGGCAGGAATCTAATTAGCGGTTGTTTAAATCCCCTGTGTGGAATACCGACGGAGAAATGGAGTTTTAATTTGTGGAAGCTAAAAAGTTATAACACCAATCCATTTTAAACTGTACATAATAAGAGTAGTAGTACCAATACTACATAGTGTTACAATTCTCCAATAGGTTGACCTTCCAGACCATAATCGCCATTCTCTATCATTAGATTCTGCTCTAGATTTCTTTAAAGTAAATTTTGCGATAAGCAATATTGTGGCAATAAAAATGGGGATTGCGATAATCCAAAAGTTAGACAAATTATTCATTAGTAATGAGGTTAAGATTTTTGTTCCGTTTTTTCAAGGGTAAAAATAATAAATAATTTCCTCACCCAATCCTTTCGGTATGCGAATAACACGTAGCGTTATCGCCTCTACAAAAACCCAATAAAGTAATGCCTAATTCTTTTGCAAAATCTACGGCTAGGGTAGAAGGAGCAGAAACAGCAGCTAAAATGCCAATTTTTGCTGCAAAGGCTTTAATCACAATTTCGTACGATATTCTTCCGCTTACTACAATGCAAACCGATTGTTTGAGGTTGCTGGAAATAATTAAATCGCCAATTACCTTGTCCACCGCATTGTGCCGCCCAATATCTTCCATAATGGAAAGCAACTCACCCTTGTTGTTAAATGCAGCAGCAGCGTGTGAGCCACCCGATTGTAAAAAAGTGTGTTGTCCTTTTTTCATTTGCTCAAACATACTGGTAAGTGTTTTATGAGAAATGGTGTAATCGGGTATTTTATCGTGGTGTTGCACCAATTCGTTCAATTCTTTTTTGCCACAAATGCCGCACGACGAAACCGATAAAAAATTCCGGCTGTTTAAATAGCCTTTGCCCAACAGTTTTTTATCAATGGTTACATTAGCTACGGTCATGTTATCTTCTTCCGAAAGCGAAATAATAAGTTGTTGTTGGGTGTTACGGTAAATGTCTTCCGAATACAACAAGCCTGTAATCAATTGTTTGTCGTTGCCAGGTGTTCGCATGGTAACGGTAAACGGTTCGTTGTTGATACAAATTTGTAAAGGTTGTTCAACGGTTAAATTATCGTTAACCATGATGGTTTTTGAAGAAGTAAACTTTTTAGCTTGGTAATTGTCGAACGCCATTTAAAAATTCAAATAAAAATCTGCCGTTAAATTACGATATTCTTCGGTGTAACGATGTCTTTTTTATAAATATACAGAAGTTGTTTTCTTGAATCTGGAGACGGATAATCATCCGTCTCTACGAATATTCCACGTCATTGCTGGCTTGACCAGCAATCTTTTTTATAGTTAAAACTACTAGCAGAATGCTTGCGGTAACAATAGTTTATTTATTAAAACTTTTATTTCTATAAGGCTTCAATTTGTCAATTAAAAATATTTCTAATGCAGCAGCTAAATAAAAATATTCTAGAGGGAAACCAATAGTCTTAATACTATCAACTTCTATCCATTTTTCTGTCTGTGTGTAGCTTCGTTTAATTTCAGAGTTTTTGTTTGATTTCCAATACCTTTTTAGGCGATTACCAAGTCCACAACCTACATAATTTCCATCGCCATTTCCAATTCCAACACCAATGTAAACTATTTCTGTCCCTTTTAAAAGAGCATAACAACCTTGTTTGTCATGGTTAGGAATAGTTTCATTAAACAACCATTCCTTAGACCATTGAGGTGGAGATTGAGAAGAAATATTCCAATGTTGTTGAAAAAATAAATTAGTTGTTTCAGTTAATTCATCCATAAAACTAGTCAGTCATTTGATATGTTCTAAATGTCATTTCACTTTTATTCCACATTATTAAATAACCCGGTCCACTTTCAAACGGAGAATACCATAATTGTGGGGTTGTAACTACAACCTGAGATGGGTCACCTGGTTCACAATCAAAATAACCTTTACCACAAGCAGTTTGGAATGTCCCTTTTTCAGTTTTACTTATTCCTATGAATTGAGGTTTAAGGGAAGATATTTTAACTTCTGTTATAAGATAATTGAATTGAGAGTCCTTGGTCTTAAGTAAAACCCATACACCAAAGCTAGTGTTGTCATTTTTGATTAAAATCCAAGCTTCGTCTTTTAATTCGTTTTGGTCGAAATCGTTCGTGAAATGATAGGGTATATAATCTTCCTTTTGGTAAACTTCCCAATCGTCTTTAATGTCATATTTATTTGGTGTTCTCCAACCTTCTGGAATTTTAAGTGTTGTTTCTTGGCAAAAGGTATTTGTAAATGTTACCAAACAAATAATTAATAATGGGAAAATTTTCATGAGTATTATTTTTAATAGTTACTAACGAGAAAATATGATGCAACGCATACATATCTGCCATACATCTCCAAATATACCAAATTAAATTTCTAAAACTCCAAATAAAAGTCTTTTGTAAGGTTTTGGTAGGCGTTGGTGTAAATGTGTCGTTGGTTAGTTTCTATGGTTAAGGTGGTTTCCTCAAGTTCTTTTTCGAGTAACGAAAACTCCATCAAAACACGTTTGGGTGGTTTGGCTAAGTTGGGTTTTACTTCGCATAAACGGTTGAGGTAAAGTTGGTGTGTTTTTGCCAATTCAATAAATTCTGTTGCAGCCAAAAAAGGCAGTACCACACTAAATATACCATCGGGCAAAAGCAAATTGGCAACCGATTGTAATAGGTCGTTAAACGAAAGTTCGTCGGTGTGTCGGGCAAGGTTTTTTGCTTCGTTACCCGATTTGGAGGAGTTTACAAAAAACGGTGGGTTCGAAACAATCAGTTGGTATTTTTTGTTGGGCTTAAAATCCTGTAAAGCAATGTGGTGAGCAGTTATGCGGTTGTGCCAGGGGCTATTTTCAATGTTAACTTTGGTTTGTAAATAGGCATCTTTGTTGAGGTCGATAGCATCAATGGTATTGTTGGCGTTGCGTTGGGCTATCATCAAAGCTATTAAACCTGTTCCAGAGCCAATATCCAAAACAGCTCCGTTGGGTGTTTTTGTCCAAGCACCCAATAAAACACCATCGGTGCC
>CAYJMI010000174.1:0-3770 GCA_964371285.1 uncultured Vicingus sp.
CCTGTTCCATAACAGGCATAACAGTAAATACAACAGGATGCGATGCAAGTGGAGAATATACAACCAGTGGGCAAATCAGCTTTACCAACCCACCAGCTACAGGTAATTTAATAATAGAAGACTGTAATGGAATACAACAAACATTTCCAGTAGGAGGATTAGTCAGTCCACGCACATACCTTTTAACCAATCAAACAGCCGATGGAGCAGCCTGCGACATTACCGCATACTTTAGTGCAGATGCAGCATGCACACAGACATTAGCTTATCCAGCACCAAGTTGTAACTGCAACATAGATGTATTCCAAGCCCAACAAGGTTTTTGCGATGGAGTTACCAATACTTTTGAATTAACAGGAAGCATAGAATTCAGCTTTCCACCAGCAGCAGGCACACTAACCATCACAGCCGATAATGGAACAACTACCTACGATACGATAATAAATGCACCCTTTACCAGCCCACAAACGTGGAGCATAAGTAGCATACCGGCAGACGGCTCAAACATTACTATAACAGCAACATTTAGCAGTGATGCAGCCTGTACAGCAACACTAAATACCGTAGCCCCACCAGATTGTTCTTGCCCAGCTAACATAGGAACCTTTACAACAGTTATCAATGGCGATGGACAAAACAACTACCAATTGTGTTTTGGCGATGTATTAGAAATAACATCCAACAACAACTACACTTACCCTAACGAAGCCACAGCACCACCAGTACCAGCACCATTTGGCTACAATCCAGGACTAGGATATTTGTTATACAGTTGCCCACCCACCATAGGAACCGTACCAAGTAGCGATACCAGCCAAGTTATTACCAACGACCCATGCTTTTTGGGAGTAGTAACCTATGGCGACGATTACGATGTAATTAATAACTTAGGAGCAGTAGGAGCACCCTTTACCAACAGCACCGTTTATTTTGTACCTATTACCTTTTACGATACTATTAATGGATTGTATAGTTACACCAATACCAACATGACCTGTTTTAGCATGGGTTCACCCTTTGCCGTACAATACTTACCCCAAGTAGTAAGCAGTAATCCAACCGAAGACTGTGTAAACGGCACCTTTACCATAACCATAAACGGAGGCTTACCCGAACTAGATGGAAGTAACTTTACAGCAAGTAACTTATTACCAGCCACAGCAAGTTTTGTAAACACCACAACAACCAACGGAGGAACCATACAAATAAATGGCTTACAAAACGGAGATAACTATAGCTTTGATGTAACCGATGCCAACGGATGCCCCATAACCATCACAGGCGGGCCCTTTGTAGGATTGCCCACAGCCAATGCAGGAGTCAACGATACGAGCTGTACACTAACCTACAACCTCAATGCCACACCAAGCATAGGCACAGGAGCATGGACAGGACCAGCAAACATTAGTTTTACACCAAATGCCACAACACCAAACGCAACAGCAACAAGTACCCTAGCAGGAACATTTGATTTGTATTGGACAGAAAGCAATGGAGTAGGATGCAGCACCACAGATACCGTATCCATAACCTTTTTAAACCCAATAACAACAATAATTGTAGAAGATTGTCAAGACAGCACAATAACAGTAACCCTATCAAACGGTTTACCCGAACAAGATGGCTCGAACTACACCGTATCAAACCTATTACCAGCCACAGCTACTTTTACTACAAGCACAGCAACACATGGAGCAGATGTAATAGCACAAGGATTACAAGATGGAGATATGTATAGTTTTGATATTTCCGATAATTTTGGATGTACAACATCAATAGCAGGCGGACCCTTTGTAGGATTGCCCACAGCCAATGCAGGAGCAAATGACACCAGTTGTACACTAACCTACAACCTCAATGCCACACCAAGCATAGGCACAGGAGCATGGACAGGACCAGCAAACATTAGTTTTACACCAAACGCTACAACACCAAACGCAACAGCAACAAGTACCCTAGCAGGAACCTATACCCTAACATGGACAGAAACCAATACACCAGGTTGTACAGATGCAGCAACAGTAAACATAACCTTTACCCAAATGAGCATACCAAATGTATTAACCCATTTAAGCTGTAACGCAAGTAACGATGGACAAGTAGTGGTGGCACCACAAGGAGGAATAACACCATACACTTATAGTTGGAGTACATCGGCAAATACAACACCAGTAGAGAATAACCTCAGTGCAGGCAATGTAACTATAAGCGTAATCGATGCAAATAGTTGCACCTTAGACTCTACATTTACCTTAACAGAGCCGGCAGCCTTTGGATTAACCATTACCGGCACCACACCAGTAACCTGTAACGGAGGTAACGATGGACAAGCCACAGCAAACGTTGCAGATATTATTGATACCTACACCTACAGTTGGAATACAATACCTATACAAAATACAGCAACAGCTACCAACCTAACCTTAGGCACTTATACCGTAATTGCTACACAAGTATCCAGTGGATGTACCGATACCACAACAGTAACGATAACCGAACCAACAGTAGTAACGATTGCTACCATAAGTCCAAACATTACTATTTGTTCAGCCCAAAGCACCACGATAACAGCCACAGCAACAGGCGGAAGTGGAGCAGGCTATGTATACACTTGGGACAATGGATTAGGCACAGGGCAAAACCAAACCGTAACCCCTGGAGCAGGTACTACTATTACTTACCAAGTAACTGCAGTAGATAGCAACAACTGTCCATCAGACTCAGCAACAGTAACTGTAACCGTACACCCAGACTTGAGTGTAATAGCTAGTGGAATAGATACAGTTTGTCCAGGAGAAAGTGCAACACTAGGAGCACTACCAAGCTTTGGGAACGGTGGACCATACACTTACAGTTGGACTCCAAATACAAACATAAGTAGCACAACAGCACAAAATCCAACCGTAACGCCACCAGCCACAACAACCTATTATGTAACACTAAGCGATGGATGTTCACCAACAGCAAGAGATAGTGTTACAATAACTTTATGGAACTTACCACAACCACAATTTTTATCAGATACCCTGAGTTTGTGTATAGAACCAAGGGGAGCAATTACATTTTATAATACAACCAATACCGTAGGAGGAATGTTAGATACCAATACTGTACTATGGAATTTTGGAGATGGAGCAACTGACTCACAATTACAGAATTGGGATACAGTATCACATACCTATAACCAACCAGGGACTTATACAGTGAGTATGACCGTAAATAGTCAAACATCACAAGGAGCCTGCCAAAACATACATACAGAAGTAGCAATGATAAATATCTATGCATTGCCAATAGCAGATTTTATCTCAACACCCAGCACTACCAGTATGTTTGAGCCAGAAGTACAATTTGCAGACCAGAGTGGAAGTACGATATATAGCTGGCATTGGGACTTTGCAGGATTAGATACCAGCAATTATCCAAATCCACTGTATATTTTCCCAGACGATATCAATGGAGTATATCCGGTAAAATTAACAGTAACCGATAATAATGGCTGTGTGGATACTATTACAAAATTTGTTACTATTACGGGCGAATATGGTATATACATCCCAAATGCCTTTACCCCCGACTTTGATAATAAAAATGATATGTTTGGACCTAAAGGTTTTGGAATATCAGAAGAGAATTATCATTTTATGATTTTTGATAGATGGGGTGAAAAAATGTTTGATACCGACACCCTTTTTAAACCTTGGGATGGAAGTTATAAAGGCACCAGAGTTCAAGAAGGTGTTTATGTCTGGAAACTCTTCTTCAAAGAC
>CAYJMI010000175.1:0-3761 GCA_964371285.1 uncultured Vicingus sp.
GTGGATCGGGCATTTCTTGTAACCAAGGATTATCTGCACCTGAACCATCGCCAATACCGATATTTTGAGTTAATTCTATTTCGATAGCTCCAGATTTTGCTCCTTTAATGGCTGTGTAAGCAGCACCTAAATCAGCATTAAATGATAAGGTTTGTGTATCTTGATGAGCTGAAATTTCAACAACTCCATCATGTAATACAGTATTCCAGAAATCATTAAAAAATAATTGGCTGGTTTGTTTTGTAAAAATGTTTGCCTCCCAGTATGCTTTTAAATAATCGTAATAAGAAGTGTTATTTCCTTTCCATGTTAAGAAACTTTCTTGTGCCTGACGAGTATTGAATAATTTTGAAATGGTTGGTTGTGCTAATGAATAATGTCCTTCAACAGGATTAGCATCGTTCCATGATTCCAAACCATGATTATCAGGACAAACATATTTACAAGCCGCTGCTGTATCATTTAATTTCGTGGCAAATGAAACAGTTGTTTTTACTTTGGATAAAGCAGTTTTAAAATCACCACCTAAAGTAAACACAGGGTCAACGCCATAAATGAATAAAGCATCTACTTCACCGGCATTCATTTCTTTAATTAATTTCAATAATTCAGCGTCATCCCCTCTTTTCGTGTTTGATTGACGAACTAAATCAATAGTTTTCCCATAATTACCAAGTATATTATTGATACCGTTAACTAAAACTTGTACATTTTTATCATTCGAACCACATACAACGATAGATTCACCAGCTGTGGCTTTTAAATCTTTTACAACTGCATCAATATATGTATCGTATTTTGTAGCTGCAGCATTAACACCACCACCTAATTTATTTAAAATTTGAGCAACAACAGCACCGTATTCTGATGGTTTAACTGGAACTCTTACATCTGCATTTGTACCAGATAATGACATGTTTGCTTCAAACTGATAATGTTTCGACATCCAATCGTTGTCTGGTTTTCGGGTTTGAGCATAATCGTTTATATACATTAGAGCATCTAACCAGTTGCCCATAAAATCAGCACCAATACTAACGATAGTTTTTGCCTTTTTAAAGTTATAAGTTGGTATTGCTGCTTTGCCAAAAGTAGTTTGGTTTGCGTTTAATATTCCAGAATAAGAAATAGGATTGTATTGAACCCAACCGTCTAATGTTCTTCCTTTTACAACACCTTTTTCGTCTTTTACTTCTTTGGCGGCAAAATCAAATAAAATACTTCTTGTCGCATCACTAATAATGGTAGATGATAAAATCCGTACATTTTTTGCACTAGCCAACTCGTTTTTAATAGCACTGTCAACAGTATTCCAATCCGAGTCTTTTCCATTAGCTAATGGATTTTTTAATCTGTTATTATCATATAAAGATAAAACTGACGAATTTACTCTTGCATTAACAGCTCCTTTAGTTAAAGTTGATGAAGTATTTCCACTAATAAAAATAGGCCTTCCTTCTCTAGTTTTAACTAAAATTGGAGCATAATCATTACCATCAAAATAAGTTGATGCGTAATAATTTGCAACTCCAGGAGTAATTTCTTCGGGTTTATTTAAATAAGGAATAGCTTTAGTTACAGGAGTTTCACAAGCAGCCAACGAAGCGGCAGCAACCCCAAACCCTAAAAATTTAAGAAAATCTCTTCTTGAAGTTGAAGAACTTTCTAATGATGTTGCATCACCTAAAAATTCGTCAACAGGTAAATGTTCGGGAAATTCATTTTTTGTAGATTCTAAAAATTTAGCATCTTCATTAAATTGTTCTAAACCTTTCCAGTATTTTTTTGTATTAGCCATAATTTATTAAAGCTTAAAAGTTCTATATATTAATAATGACATTTTGCACATTCCCAACCACCAATTTCTTCAACAGTAAGTTTTCCATCACCCAACCATTTTTCTTTGTATTGTTCTGTCATTCTTGAGTGCATTTCTTCGTAATAGCCATTACCTTCGTTGGCAACACCTGTTTTATCATGACATTCAATACACCATTTCATGGTTAATGGAGAGAATTGTTCTACAACATCCATTGTTTCAACTGCACCATGGCAAGTTTGACAGGCTTGGTTACCCACAGATACGTGTTGTGAATGACTAAAAAAAGCGTGGTCGGGTAAATTATGAATCTTAATCCATTTCACAGGAGTAGGATTATCGCCATATTTTTGAGTTTCAGGATTGTAATCTAAAGCCTTGTAAACTTTTTTGATTTCCTCAGGCATTGGAAACTCTTCTCCATTATAAGTGAATGTTTTACCGTTAGTACCATCAACATATTTATGGCAATTCATACAAACATTTAAAGAAGGAATACCAGAAGTTTTACTGTGTCTTGCACTTGAGTGGCAATAATTACAATCTATTTTATTATCGCCTGCATGAACTTTGTGTGAGAATTTAATCGGTTGTTCTGGTTTGTAACCAGTATGAACACCAATGGTAAATGCTCCGTCCATCAATTTTACTAAACTAGCAAAAAACAATACGATAACTAAAGCAGCTACCAAACCTTTATTTTTACCTATGGTGTGTTTGCAAGCATCAACCAATGAAATCGGACCAGTAAATTCAACACCTTCTTTGTCCGCTGCTGCTTTTGCAATGGTTACTCTCGACTTGTTAAGCAACAGTATCATTCCTGCTAAAATAACAATGATAATGATGATGATGATCATTGTAGATTTATTGTCGGATTTTGTTTCTGTAGCCGCAGCATCAGGTTGGGCAACTTCTCCTTTTTTAACTGGAGGGTTTTTAATGTATGCTAAAATTGCTTTAATCTCGTCTGAATTTACAGTTTGAGCTGGCATAGGAACCTTATTAAATTGCTCAAAAATTGCTTTTGCATCAGCGTCACCACTGGCAATTAATTCAGCAGAATTTGGAATCCATTTTAATAACCACTCTATTGATCTTTTCTCGTTGATTCCTTTTAACCCAGGTCCAACCAATTTATTATCGCCAATAGTATGACAAGCCGCACAGTTTGTTTTAAAAAGTTTCTCTCCTAATAAAACTTCTTCGCTTACACCTTCAGCTTTTGGCACGTCTTCTTTTGCAACTGCAGCCTCAGCATTTGGGTTTGCAACATAATCAAAAATTTCGTTAATCTGTTCATCAGAAAGAGCCTGTGCAGGCATAGGAATTTTATTGAATTCTTCAAAAATTGCTTTTGCATCAGCATCGCCACTAGCAATTAATTCAGCTGAATTTTTTACCCACTTGTTCAACCATTCTTTGCTTCTTTTAGTGTTTATCCCCTCCAAACCTGGACCAATCAATTTATTAGTTCCTACAGTATGGCAAGCAGAACAGTTTGTTTTAAACAAATCTTTACCGCTTTGAGCATACGCAGTTGTGTGAGCAAAAAGTGAAGCAACATACAAAAATGACAATTTGAGTAGTGTTGATTTTTTTACTTTATTTATTATCTTATTCATAATAAAACAGTTACAATAATTTTTATGATATACGTTAGTTCAACGCCGACAAATTTATAAGAAACCTTGTTTTTTTATCTATGATTTTAGAAAAATTGTGTGCTCAAATTGTAATTTAGAATCATTCTAAATAGTGTTTTATGATTTGGGTCAATTTTTGAGTTCAATAATTATTTTTATGACAGGATAATAATTTAGTTTAATTTTGTTTTTTAATTTATTACCTTATTATGATGTATTTAAAAACTGGGCTTCTTTTTATACTTACAGTAATTTTTAATTTCAATATTTTTTGTCAAGACAATTCAATATCAGAC
>CAYJMI010000176.1:0-3759 GCA_964371285.1 uncultured Vicingus sp.
CTTTTAGGGTTTGATTCGGTAAATTTAATGTAAAGCAGTTTTTGCTCACTGTAGCAATATTAGCAACGCTTTCGCCTCGCCAAGTACCAATTTCAAAATAAAAACAATCGTTGTATTGTTTGGCTAAACCTTTTAATAACACTAAATCGGTAATTAATGAACCTCCACCTAAAAATGAGTAGGGAGTAATTTCTTCGTTAATTTCTGGCAACAATTGTGTGAGTTCAATAATAGGTAATCCTTCAGTAAATTGAACATGACTTTTTTTGACGATATCATGATGAAGCGATTCATCATCAATTATTTTATTGATTAAATAAGGTTTGGAAAAAAGGACTTTTATACCTTTGATAAGCTTCTGAAACTTATTCATTTTTTTGTTTTATAAAATAAATAAAAGCAAATAAAGACAAAATTCCTGAAAACCACATCAAAAATACAGTGGTATAAGCTGCCCCCATAATACCATAGATATTAATAAAGTAATAACCAGCAATTACATTAATAATTAAAATAATTAATGAAAACAATGCATTTATTTTAGGCCATCCAATAGCAGAAAGTATATTTCCTAATGGGTTTCTGAACAACAATGCTCCAACTACTCCAATTGAAAAAACAAACATCAAATTATTATCGTTACTGTATTCCTTTCCAAAAATTAGGAGCAAATCGTGAGAGAAGAAGTAAAAAAAGAATAGAACACACACACTAATGACACTCATTATTTTCAAGTAATTACGATAATAGACCCACAGTTCTTTTTTATTCGAAATAGCCATTTTTGCTAACTGAACAAAATCAGTAGTAATTATTGCCACTGGTAAAATCAGTAAGCTAAAGGGGATAATGTTAGAGGTTTTGTATTGAGCAATTTGTTCGGCATCTTTTATTAAATTTCCAATCAACATAATATCAACAGCAAAAAGCATTTCTGACAAAACACCTCCCACACTCATGTAAAAGCCATAATTTACAAATTGTTTGGTATTAAAATCTGGGATTTGTAATCTGTTGTATTTGAATAAATTCAGTTTAAAAACTAAATAAATACTGTACGCCAATGGTGCAACCACCAAAGCAATTACATAACCCCAAACGCCCCAAAATAGTGTAAAAACAATAGCAAATACCAATAATATTAGGTTGCTATAAATATTGATGTCGGAGAATAATTTATTCAAATTTAATAATCGAGCGTATATTTTAATGGTATCAACAAACAATACAGTGATAAGTTGTAAACTCAAAATAATAAAAAACCAAAAGCTATCTTTTAAGTTGGCAATAATGAATGGAGAAAGTAAAAGTAATGCAACAATTATAATAGCCGAAAACAAAAATCCTTTAAGCAATACTTTATTAAAGTAATATTTTTTTTGTTGCTGCGAATCTGATATGGATCCATACCTTAAAAAACCTTGATAAATACCAAAACCTTTAAAAGGCGAAATAAATGCAATGATAGTGTTGGCATATACCAATAACCCAAACTCTTGTTTTGGTATGTAACGAATAATAAAAATAGAGATAGCAAAGGTGATGAGCTTTACAAAAAAGGAAGAAAAAACAATGTAACCACCTTTACGGTCTAAAAATGATTTTATAAAATTAAGGGTTGACAAAATAAGTTTATTGTTTTAACACTTTTTGGTAAATGGCCAAAAATTGTTTGCCTACATTTTCGTAACTGTATTTTAGAACTGCTTTTTCAGCAATTTCTGCATTTTTATATTGGTCTAAATTATCCAACAGGTAGTTTAACTGTTTTAAAAGCAAAGTATTGTTTTTCGATTCAACAATAATTCCCGATGAAGCATCAACCATTTCGGCAGTTCCTCCAGCTTTTGAGCTTAGCACAGGCAATCCACTTACTAACGACTCGGCTATAACGCAAGGTAAATTTTCGTAGTTGCTATACAATAAAAACAAATCGTGCTCACGCATCAACTCTGCAACTTCGGTATAACTTTTCGCTCCTTCTATAGTATATAAATTTTCAGGGATTTGTAGTTTTTTTGCATACTGCTGAAAATAATTATAGTCACCATCACCAGCAATGGTAATAAAAAAATCGGTTTTGGTTAAACTCAATTCTTTAATAGTATCGAGTATTCCAGTAATGTTTTTGTGTTCGTCTTTTAAATTGGAAATGTGTAAAATCCGTTTGCCGCTTGCATGCGATTTGAACTTGAAAACATCGGTATTTACCACATTTGGTACAATTTCAAAATTTTTATGCGGATAAAATGTTTTTAAGGCATCTTCCAAATCTTGAGAAACAGGGCAAATTACTGATGCATTTTTCATGATGCGTTTGATGAAATAGTTTTCTATCAGATTAATTTTAATAGGGTCGGAAGGAAGAAAACCTGTCCAGTTTTCAGAAATAATATAAGGTAATTTGAACGTTTCTTTTAAATCTAAAGCAAAAATCCCGGCTGGGAACATCACGTTCAAATGTACCAAGTCGATTTTTTTTAAATGAGCTTTAACTTTTTTGTAGCCCATACGGTAAGCCTCAATTTGTCGTTTAAGCTTTAAATATTGAGAAATACCAGGGAAGTTAGAATTGATTTTTTTGTAATACACAATCACTTCGTAAACGCCCTCGTTCTGTCGTTCTTCCACCTCAAAAAGTGCTTCTTGCTCGTTAGATAAAGCGTGTAAACAAGCCACATTACAATATTTACTTACGGCTAAAGCATGTTGTTGAATAAAGTTCCCGTTTTTTGGCTTTAATTTGTTGGGATACCAAGAAGCCAAAAATAATATGTTTAAAGGTTTATTCATACAATTACTCGGATTATTTTTTAACCACATAGATACATAGTTTTTTATTGAAAAAAAAGTGTTTCATAGACTATCCGTCAGCTGACGGATAGATAAACAGTAGCGTAACTGCTGTAACTATGTTTGTTTATGATTTTCTTCTTTTCTATGTTTCTATGTGGTTTATTAATTGATTCATTTATACTTGATATACTTTTCGCCAAAGAGCGAAATTAATAAATCTCCACAACCTGAGTGTACTCGTATTTAGGGCGTTGTCATAAATGGCATCAAAATTTTGGTAAAATTCTTCCCAGTTTACAAACTCATCATTCTTTTGTTGACCAATAATTTCCTTAAAATAAGGCTTTAATTCTTGCATCCATTTTTTCTCGGGAGTTGCAAAACCAATTTTGTCAGTTCGGTTGTAAATTTCGTTAGGTAAAAGGTCTTTCATGGCTTCTCGCAGCAAAAATTTGCTTTTCCCTTGTTGTATTTTGTAGCTTCCAGAAATGTTAAAAACGGTTTCTATCAATTCAATATCATCGGCAAAAGGCATTCGACTTTCTATCGAAAAACGCATCGAATTTCTATCGGCAGTTCTCAATAAATGTTTTAAACCATATTCGGTAAATTGATAATGCAACAAACCATTTAATGTGGCTTTTATTTTATCGTTGATAAAACTAAAACGCTTGTTGTTGGATGCGATTAAACCCTTATTTACAAAAGCTAATTCAGGCTCGTGTTTAATAAATTTTTTTAAATAAATTTTTTGAAAATTTTTAATGAAAAACGATTGGATTGGAAGTTTAAAAATGTTTTTTTTGCTGGAGAAACTTGGGTGTGCATTCTTTAAATTGTTGAGACTAGTGGAAAACGAAAATGATTTAAACGCATTAGTCATCCAATTGGTAAAGTGGTTGGCATAACCACCAAACAACTCGTCGGCACCTTGCCCATCGAGAGTAACTTTAACTTTTTTAA
>CAYJMI010000177.1:0-3711 GCA_964371285.1 uncultured Vicingus sp.
GTACTAAGATATACGCAAAGGTCGCAAAGTCTATATTTATAGTAGCCTTCTTTGTGTGCTTTGCGAAATAGAAAATAATAAAACTTTGTGTTCTTTGCGGTAAAAAATAATTATCGAACTCACTTTTAGTAATTTTGTACAAACAAACTGCTGAATGTACAAACTACTTATTAAACCTCTTTTATTCTCGTTTCAGCCCGAAAAAGCTCATTACATCGCTACAGGTTGGTTAACCTTTTTGTGCAAAATACCTGGAATTCCTGCTCTTATTCGTGCAATGTATGGTTTTGAAGACAAAAAACTGGAACGCAAACTGTTTGGTTTAACCTTTAAAAATCCTGTGGGTTTGGCGGCAGGGTTCGATAAAGATGCCCGTTGGTTTAACGAATTAGCCAATCTAGGCTTTGGTTTTATTGAAATTGGAACACTTACCCCAAAACCTCAAATTGGAAACCCACAACCACGTTTGTTTAGAATACCAGAAGACCAAGGTTTGATTAACAGAATGGGATTTAACAACTTAGGAGCTGAAGATGCTATAAAACGTTTAAAAAACCGAAAAACCAACCTGATTATTGGTGGAAACATTGGTAAAAACACTGCCACAAGCAACGATGATGCTTTAGCGGATTATGTGTTTAATTTTAACACGCTCCACGATTATGTAGATTATTTTGTAGTAAACGTGAGTTGCCCCAACGTAAAAGATTTAACCAAATTGCAAGACACTCCTTTCCTACTCTCGTTATTAGGTGAATTAAAGCGAATCAACTCCACCAAACAAAAACCTAAGCCAATTTTATTGAAAATTGCTCCAGATTTAAACAACAGTCAACTGGATGAAATTATTGAAATAGTTGCTCAAACCAAAATTGACGGTATAATTGCCACCAACACCACCACTTCGCGTGAAGGATTGAAAACAGATGCGAAAATAATTCAAGAAATTGCAAACGGCGGATTGAGTGGTTTACCTGTTCGTGAACGCTCAATGGAAGTTATTCGATACTTAGCCGAAAACTCAAACAAAGCATTCCCAATCATTGGTGTTGGCGGAATTCACTCTCCCGAAGATGCTTTAGAAAAAATTAAAGCAGGAGCTGATTTAGTGCAGATTTATACTGGTTTTATATACGAAGGTCCGGGATTGATAAAAGCCATCAACAAAAAAATTATTGAGCAAAAAAAGATGAATTAACCCCTATTATAATGTCTATTGTTGGGTATTTGAAGAATATTTAATAATTTTAAAACCACAAATAAAAACGAGATTAATTTTTAAACGAATATTATGATGAATTATCCAAAAAAAGTAACCATTGGTGATATCACTGTTAGAGACGGATTTCAACACGAAGAACAGTTTATTCCTACAGAAGCAAAATTGTGGGTATTGGAGCAACTTATTTTAGCAGGAGTTAAACATTTAGAAGTAACCAATTTTGGTAATCCAAAAGGAATGCCTCAATTTAAAGACGCTGATGTATTATTTAAAGGAATAAGAAACAGTAAAGCTGTAAAGCATTTATTGGGCGGAGTTAGTTTAACAGCCGTAACCATTCGAGAACAAGCCATTGAAAGAGCTATTCAAGCAAAATTGGATGGTTATGGACCAGATCGAATATTAATGATGGTTTCCACTTCTGAATCGCATCACATTAAAAATTCAGGATTGTCGTTAAAAGATTATTGGAAAATGTGCGAAAAATACATCCCACTTGCTCAGGCAGCAGGAATGAAAGTAAATGGAACAGTTAGTACCATTTGGGGCTGTCCTATTGAAGGTCCTACTGATATGAAAAAAGCCATTGAATTTACTCAACGCTGGTTAGCTATTGGAGCAAACGATGTTGAACATGCCGACCACGATGGCTCTGCTTCGCCAGATAGAGTTTACGATTATTTTTCGATGTTATTAGATGCTGTTCCGAGACCAGAAAAGCACATTGTTCATTTTCATGTTACCCGAGGCTGGGGAACTGCAAATGTTTTGGCCGCACTTCAAGCCGGAATGACTAATTACGAATCTGCTTTAGGAGGTTTGGGTGGTCAACCAGCTAATTTTGTTGATGGTGTACCTGTTTCTGGAACGGGTGCTTATTACTACAAAGATGCAAATGCTGTTGGCTTAATTCAAACCGAAGACATGGTGGTAATGATGGATGAGATGGGAATTGACACTGGTTTAGATATTGATAAAATTCTGGAAACAGGTAAAATGGTTGAACGAATTGTTGGCAGACAACTTCGTTCTGAAACGTTAAGAAACGGAAGAATTCCAAAATCTTTAAGTGGAAAAAAGGATACCATCTCTTTTAATGAAGACATTTTGAAATCAATAAATATTTAGTGATGAATAAGAAGATAGAATTAAATACGGTAAAAAAACTTAAACTTGTTGAGTGTCCTAGAGATGCTATGCAAGGAATTGTTCCATTCATACCTACAGCAAAAAAAGCAAAATACATCAACACCTTACTAAAAGTTGGCTTTGACACCATCGATTTTGGAAGTTTTGTTTCTCCAAAAGCAATTCCTCAACTAAAAGATACTGCCGAAGTGTTAGCTCAATTAGACATGAGCCAAACAACTACAAAATTATTGGCCGTAATTGGTAATGTTAGGGGTGCAATTACTGGTGTTCAATACCCAGAAATATCTTATTTTGGATTTCCTCACTCAGTTTCAGAAACTTTTTTACAGAGAAATCTTAATTCATCCATAGAAAAATCTAACACTGCCATTAAAGAGATTTTAGAAGTTTGCGACAAAAATAAAAAAGAACTCGTTGTTTATATCTCTATGGGATTTGGAAATCCTTACAACGATGAGTTTAATGTAGAAATTGTATGTGAACAAGTGGAGCAATTATACCAAATGGGTGTACGTATCATTCCATTATCCGACACTATTGGTTGTTCAACTCCTCAGATAATTGCAGAATTGTATGCAACATTAGTTCCAAGATACCCAGATGTAGAATTTGCCTTCCATTTACACACTTCAGTAGTACATTGGTATGGGAAAGTTGATGCAGCCTATAAAAATGGATGCAGAAGATTTGACACCGTAATTAATGGTTTAGGAGGTTGTCCAAACGCCTTAGTGGGGCAATTAGTTGGAAACTTAAGAACAAGCAACATGTTGGAATATTTAGAAACCATTGGTGTTGAAACAAACATTAACGAAGAAGCATTTTTACAATCGTATATGCAAGCCTTAAGAACATTTCCGACAGCCAAACTTGCTAAATAACATCTTTTATCAACTAATTAAACAAACACCAATTTATGCTAACCAACGAATTTAGTGAAACCTGTTTTCAATACGAAAACTTTATGGTGTGGGACATCGAAAGCATGAATGCTTTTTTTAAAGGAAATGAAGTTTTAGTAACCATTTTTGAAGATTGTTACAAAATGCCTTTTAAAGATTTAACAGCCCGTAGAAAAGAAATTCAGGAAACCGATTTACAAATGATGACCAAAATTTTAAATTATGTGGACGATAAACATTTTTTAATTTTTACCATACATGATGAAAACCATTTAGAATTGGTAAAAATGCAACGATTAAAAGTCATGGATTTTGGTTTAAATATCGAGGAGATTAAGAAAGACCGTGTGTATGTAATGATTATGGATAAAAAAACGGCTAGTTTTAGTTGATTTTTTTGACACGAATTTCACAAGAAAAAAATTAGTGCAATTC
>CAYJMI010000178.1:0-3430 GCA_964371285.1 uncultured Vicingus sp.
GCTAAAAACTGATCGTTTTTGTTTCTATCTTTCTCTATTTGTTCATAAAACCGAAGGTGGTATTCCGACTTAGTAGCTTCGGTTTCTTTGATATCTTTTTCTAATTTTTCAATTTCTGCTTTTGCATTTTGTCTGTTATCGGAATGAGTATTAGCACGTTGTTTATCTACATTTGCTAACTCATCTTTATAACCTTGAAGGTATAATGTTTTGTCTTTATAATTTTGCTCTTGTCGTTTTGCAGTAAGTTTAATTTCTTCTTCATAATTATTAACATCTCTTAAACTTGTTTCTCTTTTAATAGCAGCAGCTTCTACCCTGCTTTTTTCTAAAATAGCGATGTCTTCTTTATACTGTTTAATTTCCGCTAGGTTTAGTTCATAAAATTTTGAATTTCGTAATTGTTGTTCATGCATGGCTGTTACCATATCATCCAAACTATCTCTGTTGTATTTTCTTCGGTCTAATGATTTAGAAAGTAAAATATTTTCCTGATTTTTAAGTTCTTGCGTATATTCTTCAACCCTAAATTCTCTTTCTTTTCTTCGTTTTTCAGCCAACTCTACATCCTGTTTAATTTGTTCAATCTGTTGAGCTAAATCTTTTTTATTATTTTCTCTTCTTTCGTTTGCTTTTTCTTGTAATATCAAATCGTTTTCAATCACACCATCAGCAAAAGCGTACAATTCCTGTACTTTTTCTTCTAATTGCTTATCCTGGCTGGTATTAAAAACTCTAATACTTTCTTCAGTATTAATGTTGTCATCTTTAGCTTTCTGACGTTTGTTTTCAGCACTCGATACCAATGTTTTTTCAACACTTTCTAATTCAGATTTTGTGGTTTTTAATTCTTCAAAATTTTGTAAATGATATTTATCAGCCTCATCGTATTTAGTTTTTAATTCGTTTTCCAATCCTTCTAAATCAGTTTGTGCAGCAGTAATTTTATTGTATGACGAAGAAACCAACACCGCTTCATTTCCTTCTACTTCTTTTTTATAATTTTCAACAGCGATTCCTTTGTCCACCTCTCTATTTTTATTCAACTCAGCCATCATTGCTTCAAGCTCCTTATCTTTAGCGTCGGTAATTTTTACTCTTGGTCCAGTAGGTTCGTTGTTAACTACAATTGTTTCGTTCGCTTTATTCATTCGGGCTTCAATCTCCAACAATTGTTCTTTTGGGTATTTTTCATCGGCATACAAAGCCAATGCTTGTTCGTATTTAGTTTTAGCATCCGAAAATTTACCAAACTTAAAAGCCCTATCCCCATCATAAACCAAAGTATTGTATTGATCTCTTTTTTCTTTATCTTGTTTTGCTAATTCACTCTGTTCTTTTTCTTGTTGTGACAACTTAGCCAGAATCGAATTAATCGCATCTATTTTTTCTTTTGGATAAGCTTCTGTAGGCATTAAGTTTGTGGCTTCAGTAAATAAATTTAAGGCATCTTTGTATGTTTTTTTGGAAAAAGAAAGGTCACCTTGTTTAACTAATGAGTTGTATCTATCTAGTTTTTGTTTTAACGCATTGTTTGTTAAAGTAATTTCTTCTTGTTGTTTAGCTAAGCCAGCTAAAATTTTATCTATTTCTGCTATTTTATCCTGAGGATAAGTTTCTTTGGGTTTAACATTTAAAGCCGATTTATAGTTAGTTTTAGCACTTTGGTAATCTTTAGATGAAAAACTAGCATCGGCTTGAGCGATTAACCCATTGTATTTTTCATTTTTATCTTTTTCAGCCAACAACGCATTGTCTTTATCAGCAGCTAATTTTGCTAACAAATCATCAATTTCCTGAATTTTTATTTTTGGATAAGTTTCATCAGGCAGAATGGTTGATGCTTCAGTAAATTTACGTTTAGCATCCTCATATTTTTTAACGATAAGTTCACCTTCAGCTTGTGCAATAACAGCTTTGTAATATTCCCGTTTTTTCTTTTCAGCTTCTGTAGCTAATTTATCTTCATCGCTTTTTTTAGCAAGTTCAGCAAGTAACTTGGTTATTTCATTTATTTTATCTTTTGGGTATTGCTCCTCTTTTTTTATGGCAGAAGCTTCGTAGTATTTAATTTTTGCACTCTCGTAGTTGGTGGTATTAAAATCATTGTCAGCTAACGCAATAACTTTATTGTATTTTTCATTTTTCTCTTTATCAGCAAGATTTGCAGATTCTTCAGCTGCTTTTTTCGCTACTAAATCAGCCAATATTTTATCTATCTCTTTTATTTTATCTTTTGGATATTGTTCATTTGGTTTAACACCTAACGCTTGGTTATAGTTTGATTTTGCATCATCATAATTTTTAGTAGTTAAACTTTTATCCGCAACAGCAATCAACGATGTGTACTTCGCATCTTTGTCTTTTTGAGCCATTAACGAAGCATCCTCGGCAGCTTTCTTTTTAGCTAATTCTGCCAAAATATTTTCAATTTCCACTAATTTATCTTTTGGATATTTTTCGGCAGGTTTAATTCCTAAAGCTGTTTCGTAAGCTTGTTTAGCTTCATCATATTTTTTTAGCCCCATCGACTTATCTCCATTGGATATTGCAGCTAAGTAATTGGCTTCTTTTTGTTTACCTTCTCCTTCTTTTTTGGCTAATTCATCCAACAAAGTTTTTATTTCAGCCAATTTGTCTTTTGGATATTTTTCAATGGGTTTAATTGTAGCTGCTTGTTGATAGCTTGTTTGTGCCTTTTGATAATCTTTTGCTGTGAATGATAAATCACCGGCAGCAATGGCGTTTTTATAATCTTGTTCTATTTTTTTCTGGTCGCCTAACAATTTATCAATTTCGGCAAGTTTTGTTTTTGGATATTGTTCAGTAGGTTTTATTGTTGAAGCTTTGGTATAAGAAGTTTTAGATTTTTCATAATCTTTTGCAGAAAACAAACCATCACCCTCAGCAATAGCAGCAACATACTCTGCTTCTTTTTGTTTCGAATCGGCTAGTAATTTATCAATTTCAGCAAGTTTTGTTTTTGGGTATTGCTCCGAAGTCTTTAATGAAGAAGCCTTTGTATAGGATTCTCTAGCTTTCGTATAATCTTTTAAACCAAAAAACTGATCTCCGGCAGCAATGGCATTTTTGTACTCTTCCGCATTTTTCTTTTCGTTTGCTATAATGGTTTTTATCTCATTAATTCTATCGGCTGGATATTTTTCAGCAGGTTTATAACTCACCGCTTTTTGATAACTCAAGGTTGCAGCATCCCATTTTTTTTCATTAAAAGCCTTGTCGCCTTCTGCAATGGCAGTATTATACATTTTGTTTGCCCCTTCAACAGCAGCAAGTTTATCAGAAATTGCACCTAATTGGGTTTTAGGATAGGTTTCATCCGGGAAAATTTTAGCAGCCTCATCGTAGAGTGGTTTTGCTTCCTGCCATTTTTGGGCAGTAAAAGCTTTATCTGCAGCAAGTATTGCTT
>CAYJMI010000179.1:0-931 GCA_964371285.1 uncultured Vicingus sp.
CTGAAAGACACCGCAAATTTAAGTACAGGAGGAACTGCAGAAGACGTAACAGACATTATCCATCCTTACAATGTGTTTATGTGCGAACGAATTGCCCGTATTATTGGTTTAGATATTTGCGGAATCGACATCATGACCAGCTCTATTAGTCAACCTCTACCCGAAACCAACGGTGCTGTTTTAGAAGTAAATGCAGCTCCTGGTTTTAGAATGCACCTCGACCCTGCCGAAGGTTTGGCAAGAAACATCGCCGCACCGGTAATCGACATGTTGTTTCCTCCCGGTCAGGATTTTAAAATACCTATTGTAGCGGTTACCGGAACAAACGGTAAAACCACCACTACCCGACTAATTGCACATTTATTAAAATTAAAAGGCTACAAAGTAGGTTATACCACTACCGATGGAATTTACATTCAAAACCGGCTGTTGGTAAAAGGCGATTGTACAGGTCCGCAAAGTGCCGAATTTGTGTTGAGAGACCCTACTGTAAATTTTGCAGTTTTAGAAACCGCTCGTGGTGGTTTACTAAGAGCAGGATTAGGTTTTGCCACTTGTAATGTGGGTGTGGTAACCAATGTTGCTGCCGACCATTTAGGGCTAAAAGGAATTCATACCATTGAGCAGTTGGCTAAAGTAAAAGGTGTTATACCCGAATCGGTTATGCCAAGCGGTTATGCCATTTTAAATGCCGACGACGATTTGGTGTACAACATGAGAACCGACTTAACATGTAATGTAGCGTTGTTTTCGATGGACGAAGAAAATGTTAAAATAAAAAAACATTCTAAACGAGGCGGCATGTCGGCAATATACGAAAACGGATATATTACCATTTGTAAAGGCGAATGGAAATTGCGTATTTGTAAAGCCATCAATGTACCGCTAACCATGGGTGGACGAGCATCTTTTATGATACAAAATATTTTAC
>CAYJMI010000179.1:941-3387 GCA_964371285.1 uncultured Vicingus sp.
CACTTACGGCTTTTGTAAGCGGTGTTAAAATAGAAGACATAAAAGTAGGTCTAGAATCGTTTATTCCTTCACCATCACAAACGCCAGGCCGTTTGAATTTGTTTGAGTTCAAAAACTTTACATTGTTGTTGGATTATGCACATAACCCAGCAGGATTAAGGGCTCTACAAAAATTAATTGAACGTATGGACGGCAAACCAAAAGTGGGTATTATTGCCGGTATTGGCGACCGTAGATTTGAAGATAATGTAGAGATTGGACAAATTGCAGCCGAAATGTTTGACGAAATTATTATTCGACAAGACAAAAACCTGAGAGGCAGAACCGACCAAGAATTGATTGACATGTTAACCATAGGTATTAAAAAAGTAGAACCTAAAAAACCGTTTAAAGTGATTCCAAACGAATTTGAAGCCATTACTTATGCCGTAAAACATGCCAAAAAAGGTTCGTTAATTGTGTTGTGTAGTGATGTGGTTCCTGATGCTTTAGATTTGGTAATGAAATTTAAAGAAGACGAAGCCAAAGATTTATACAAATTTTCGGTAGATGATATTCCTAATGCTCATGATTAGGGGTTGATAAACTTATCAATTGGGTATGTGTAACGTTGTACAAACAAAAATGAAAGTCTACAAATATAGAAGTGGAGATAAAGAGACGTTCAAAAGAGATTTGGATTCCCTTGAAGAAAATTGTTTTTATGCGTCCAACTTCAAAAAATTAAACGACCCCTGCGAAACAATGGTTTTCTCAGATAAGTTTAATCAGCAGACAGGCTTGTTTTCAAAATTTTTAGGAGCTAATTCGAAACGAGAACTTGAAAACGTCAAGAATGCATTAACAAGCTTAATTGACAAGAGAAATGATATAGGAATTTACTCTTTATCAAAAACATATAAAGACGAATTGTTGTGGGCACATTATGCTAATTCACACTTCGGTTTCTGTATTGAGTACGATTTAGATATTCTGATTGATACATATGAAATAGATAAAATTTATTCTTTGCCAGTATCATATTCGAATACTCCACCACAAATTGGATTAAGCGATGTATCAAAATCTAAAAATGATCCTTTAACAATTATCAAAAAGATAGCTTGTAACAAATCAAAAAGATGGGAATCTGAAGAAGAACACAGGTTAATAATCGACAGAGCTGGAGAACAAGCGTATAACTTTAATGCTGTTAAGTCAATTTATTTCGGTCTTAGAATGGAAGAAGAAAATAAAGATGCTATAATGAATAGACTTCAGGGAAGAGGAATCAATTATTATCAAATGGTTCAAGCAAATAAATCATATAATTTTTACGCCAAACCTGTCAATGATATTAACAACACAAGGCAGACTTATTTACAAGAAATTCCATCAAATATTACTGGTTCTTCTTCTATAACATATCTAATTGTTGAAAAAGACTATTCTTGGGTAAATGGAAAAGCAACTATTGAAATCCTTCTTGAATCTAAGATTAATAAAACTTCATTGGAATGGATAGCGAAACTTATAAGGAGACACGTATTCAAAAAAGCTGAACGAATATTTATGTCCTACAAAATTAAAGGTAAAGAAAATAATGTGGGATGTTGGGCTACATCTCATTTTTTAAACGGAGAAATAGAGATTTCAATAAACGATTTTTATTTAAATGAAAAAGCAAATATTTAAAAGTTTGGCAGACAATATTATTACGATAGAATGCGAGAGATTTAGTAATTTATAGTTTTTGAACGAACTGTTAAACAATTAATTAGTAAAAACTAATTATATTTACAACCTAACCATAAACTAAATAAACCATGAAAATCTTAAAGAAAATTTTAATTGTAATAGCCATTATCATAGCTATTCCACTAATTATTGCATTGTTTGTTGAAAAAAATTATGCAGTAGAACGAGAAATAACAATTAACAAATCCAAACAAGAAGTCTTTGACTATGTAAAATTTCTTAAAAATCAAGATAATTTTAGCAAATGGGCTACAATGGATCCAAACATGAAAAAAACCTATCGAGGAACCGACGGAACGGTAGGTTTTGTGTCGGCGTGGGAAAGTGATGATGAAAACGTTGGTGTTGGAGAACAAGAAATTAAAAAAATAGCTGAGGGCGAAAGAATAGATTTTGAGTTAAGGTTTATAAAACCTTTCGAAGCCACCGAACCAGCATTTATGAGTACCGAATCCGTAACTGAAAATCAAACCAAAGTAAAATGGGGCTTTAGCGGACACATGAATTACCCCATGAATATTATGATGCTTTTTATGGATTTTGAAAAAATGATTGGCGATGATTTACAAACAGGTCTCAGTAATTTAAAAACGGTATTGGAAAAATAAGTTTTGGTTAAATTACCCACCCTACTTGTCCGAATATATTCGGAATCTCAAGGGAGGAAACCACAACGGAGGTCATTCTCCCCTTGAGGGGAGTTAGAGGG
>CAYJMI010000180.1:0-3314 GCA_964371285.1 uncultured Vicingus sp.
CACCTTAGCCGATGGTTTAGAGTACTTACGCACAGGAATTGCTGCTGGAATGAACATTGATGAATTTGCTCCTCGCCTCTCTTTTTTTTGGGGAATAGGCATGAATCATTTTATGGAAATTGCCAAAATGCGTGCTGCCCGAATGTTGTGGGCAAAAATTGTAAAACAATTCCATCCTAAAAACGAAAAATCGTTAATACTTAGAACGCACTGCCAAACCAGTGGTTGGAGTTTAACCGAACAAGACCCTTTTAATAATGTTGCTAGAACTTGTATCGAAGCATTAGCAGCAGCTTTAGGTGGAACACAATCGTTGCATACCAATGCGTTGGATGAAGCCATTGCTTTACCAACCGATTTTTCGGCTCGAATTGCACGAAACACTCAAATTTATCTACAAGAGGAAACCGAAATTTGCAGAACGGTTGACCCTTGGGGTGGCTCTTATTACGTTGAATATTTAACCAATGAAATAGCTGAAAAAGCTTGGAAACTAATCCAAGAAGTGGAAGAAAATGGAGGAATGGCAAAAGCCATCGAAAAAGGGATTCCAAAATTACGTATTGAAGAAGCTGCTGCCAGAAAACAAGCAAAAATTGACTCTGGAAAAGAGATAATAGTTGGGGTTAACGAATACCTAGTAGAAAATGAAGAGCCTTTAGAAATATTAGAAGTTGACAACAACTCGGTACGAAAAAACCAAATAGAACGATTAAATCATACCAAAGCCAACAGAAATAATACAAAAGTGAGTGAAGCTTTGGCAAAAATTACCGAAATTGCACAAACAAGAAAAGGAAATTTGTTGGAAGCAGCCGTTGTTGCAGCCAAAGAAAGGGCAACTTTAGGGGAAATTTCTGACGCTATGGAAAAAGCTTTTGGGCGTTATCAGGCTCAAATTCGTTCTATTAGCGGAGTTTATAGTAGTGAATCTATGGAAGACAAAGATTTTATTAGAGCCAAAGAATTAGCAGACCAGTTTGCTGAGCTAGAAGGCAGAAGACCTCGTATTATGATTGTTAAAATGGGGCAAGATGGTCACGATAGAGGTGCAAAAGTAGTCTCTACTGCTTATGCCGACATGGGTTTTGATGTTGATATTGGTCCATTGTTTCAAACACCTGCAGAAGCAGCCAAACAAGCTGTAGAAAACGACGTGCATATTTTAGGCGTATCTTCCTTAGCAGCAGGACATAAAACTCTTGTTCCTCAAGTGATAGATGAATTAAAAAAATTAGATCGTGAGGATATTTTAGTTATTGTTGGCGGCGTTGTGCCACAACAAGATTACGACTACCTGTTTAAAGCCGGTGCAGTCGGTATTTTCGGACCTGGAACCAAAATCAGCAAAGCAGCTCAGGAAATTTTAGAATTGATGATTGAAGCTCGTCAATAAACTATAGAAGCAAAACTTTTTCAAAAAGCTTTGCTTCTATATTACTTTTTATAAGAATCCACTGCTTTTCGAACACTACCAAACTCCAATAACATTTTATTGGCTGTTTGGTAATCAATATGCAGTTCGTTCATAATCATTTGAGTTCCTCTATCCACTAGTTTATCGTTGCTTAATTGCATGTCTACCATACGATTACCTTTTACCCTACCTAACTTTATCATTACTGAAGTGGAAATCATGTTTAACACCAATTTCTGTGCTGTACCTGATTTCATTCTGGTGCTTCCTGTAACAAACTCTGGTCCCACCACTACTTCTATAGGAAATTTAGAAACGGCTGCCAATTTACTTCCTTTGTTACACGTAATACAGCCCGTAAGAATGCCATTTTCGTTACATTTTTCTAAAGCACCAATTACGTAAGGAGTTGAACCTGATGCTGCAATACCAATCACTACATCATTATTATTTATTTTATATTCTTGCAAGTCTTTCCAACCTTGGTTTGCATCGTCTTCAGCAAATTCAACTGCTTTTCTTATGGCTGCATCGCCTCCTGCAATTAAACCCACAACTAAACTATGCTCTACCCCAAATGTTGGAGGGCATTCCGATGCATCGACAATACCCAATCTTCCGCTTGTACCAGCTCCCATGTAAAACAACCTACCACCATTTTTCAATTTCTTTACAATTTCCTCTACCAACATGGTAATGTTTGGAATGACTTTTTCTACGGCAAGAGGAACGGTTTTATCTTCGTTGTTGATTCCAGTCAACAACTCTTCAACACTTTTGTTTTCTAAATTGTGGTAATTCGACTCTGCTTCGGTGGTTTTATTAATCATGTTAAAATGGTTTGAACTCGACGAATTTACGAAATCTAGTTTTGCTTTAAAATAATATTTGGTAAATTTATAGCAAACTTACATTCATGTCGAAAAACTTAAGTGAATTATCTGGTAGAAAAGGTTTGACCAATAATCTTTTTGAGAAAATTGGTAATGCTTCCACTGAATTTGGAACTCCATCTGCTGAATCATTAGAGAAATTAGCCAACGAATTCTTAATTGGCAAAGCAAATACTTATGGAACAGCTTCATTTTATGATTTTACTAAAGAAGAAAACAAGGGTAAAAAAGTGTATGTCTGCAACGGAAGTGCTTGTGTTTGTGCAGGAAAACAAGATGAAGTGAAACTCCAATTAGAAAAACATTTCGATACCAATGAAATTGGACACATGACTTGTTTGGGAAGGTGTTACGAAAATGCTGCTTTTCATTACAACGGAAAAAATTATTCTGGGAATGATATTAATGGAATAAAAAACTTACTCACCACGCACCACTCAAAACTCACGTCTAAATACAATGTAAAAGCAACTACCGAACTCCTCACCGCTCCTTTCGATGGATTTGAAAAACACTATTCCTTATTAAAAACTTCACTAAAAAAATCACCCGCAGAATTATTAAACGAAATCAAAAAATCGAACATTCGTGGTCGTGGTGGGGCTGGTTTCCCTATGGCTTTTAAGTGGGAAGCTTGTAAACAGGAAAAAAGCGATACCAAATTTATCATCTGTAATGCTGATGAAGGTGATCCTGGGGCTTATTCGGATAGGTATTTATTAGAAGAAAGACCTCATTCGGTGTTATTTGGAATGATGATAGCAGGATATATTACTGGGGCAGAATGGGGTGTTTTGTATATCAGAGCCGAATATCCTGAAGCGGTAGAAATTGTTCAAAAAGCCATTGACGAATTACGCACAAACGATTTGCTGGGCAAAAACATCAATAAATCACATTTTAACTTCGATTTTAAAATAATAAAAGCACAAGGAGCATACATTTGTGGCGAAGAAACTGCTTTAATCAATTCTATTGAAGGGCAACGACCAGAAGTTCGAACT
>CAYJMI010000181.1:0-348 GCA_964371285.1 uncultured Vicingus sp.
TAAAGGCACCAGAGTTCAAGAAGGTGTTTATGTCTGGAAACTCTTCTTCAAAGACGTCAACAAGAAAAAACATGAACTCATTGGGCATGTTACTATTATTCAGTAAGAAAAATAACCGTTGATAAATTCAACGGTTATTTTTTTTGATTTAACCTCTTCAAATTTCGATCAATATAAGATAGCGGAGTAAGAATAGCATCTTGTATTCGTTTAGCATAATGGATACTATCTAAAATTTCTTTTTGTTTTTGCTCTACTAATTCTTTTTGTTTTTCAATAATATATTTTTGTTTTTTTGTGGTTCGGAGTGTTCTAAAAACAAGTATTGAAATTATTGTTACTGCAATT
>CAYJMI010000181.1:358-3278 GCA_964371285.1 uncultured Vicingus sp.
CTGCAATTATAATTGATAATAAAAACCAAATAAATAATTGTTGTCGTTTTTTGTTTGCATTAGCTATAACTTCCTTTTTTTCTTGTTCAATTTTTAATTGAGCCTCTTTTTTATCAAACTCAAAATTTAATTGTTGTTTAACAGTATTATTTAACACTTCTTTATTAAAAATCGAATCTGAGAAAGTTTTATGAAGTTTAAAACTTTCTAATGCTTGTTGAGTTAAATTTAATTTTTCATTTAAAGACAATGATTCAAGTTCGGAAAAACTAGTTAATATCGTTGATTTTAATAAATAGTTATCGGATACACTTTCGATATAATTATTTATTTTAGAGCAGTAAAGGGATGAATCTAAGTATTCTAAAGCTTTAATATAATCAGGCTTATTATGCCGAAATTTATAGATTAAACTGGAAATATTGTAGTAAGTATTTGCCAATTGTATTTGATTATTTGTTTGACGAAACAATTCTAAAGCTTTAAAATGTTGTTCTAATGCAATAGTTGACCTGCCTGTTCTATAAAACAAAACTCCCGCACTGTTATACGATTCTGCTAATCTGTTTTTATCATTTAATTCTTCACAAATACTAATACTCTTTAATAGATATACTTCAGCAGAATCATACTGTAACCTAATCATAAAATGATTAGCAATGCTTTGAACTGAAATAGCTTCAATTGTTTTATCTTTTATTCTATAGGATATATCTAATGCTCTCCTACAGTATTTTAAGGCTTCATCATACTGTTTTTGTTGAGACAATAGTGTTGAAAGATTTAATGACGCAGAAGCTTCACCAGTTAAATAATTTATTTGTTGTGCTTTTTTAAGTGAGGTTAAATAATTGGTTATAGCATAAGTGATATTTCCTCTAATTTTATAAAAATATCCTTTATTATTATAGGCATCAACTAACGATTTTTTTGCAAATTTATTAACGTTTTCGTTGTTTGATGATTCTAATTTACTTGCCAGTTTAAATACTAAATCATTAAATTTAGGCCAAACATTATCATCATAAATATTTTCGACCAGCTGAAAAAGAATAGAAATTTTTAAGGTATCGATAGAATTATTTTGTGGTATTTTTTCTAGTTTTTGAAGTTCATTTTTTAGAGAATCTATCAAATTGTTTTGAGCAGACAACGAACTATAACTTAAAATAAGTATTGTTCCAAAAATTAGCTTTTGAAAAATATAATTCTTTATGTTTTTGTTTAACTTAAGCATTTTACATGAAATAATTTTAGTGTTATTTTTGTTTTAATCTTTTCAAATTTCTTTCAATGTAAGATTGTGAAGTTAATAAAGCATCTTGTATGCGTTTGGCATATCGAATACTATCTAATATTTCTTTTTGTTTTTCTTCCACCAACTCCTTCTGTTTTTCTATAATTATTTTTTGTTTTTGAGTTACTTTTAATCGGTTGTATACTACTCCAGCAAAAAGAAGAATCAATGCTAAACCTCCAAACAATCCATATTGTTGATTACGTTTAGCTTTTATCTCAGCTTGTTGTTCGGCTATTTCAGCATCTTTTATTTCTTTTTCTTTTACATTGGCAATGCTATCTGTGGCTGCTTTTTTCTCATAGTTGTATTTTAATTCTTGACGGATTACCTCATTTTGGTTTTCTTCACTTCCTATACTGTCTTTTGTTATACTATATAATTCGTGCATTTGTAAAGCAAGCTTATATTGTGCTGTGGCTTTATAACTTTTAAAAAGCAATTGTGCTGCACTTTCAATTTCTCTAGCAAAACCACTTTCTTGAGCAAGTTTTAATGCCCGATTGTTGTAGTTAATAACTTTTAAATAAATCGCCGATTTTTGAGAATGGTTTAATGATGTTTCACTTTGAGCATAATACATGGTTCCAATATTTATCAAAGCCCTTGCTACACCTTGTTTGTTCCCAATTTCATCCTGTATTTCCAAGCTACGGGTATGATAATCTATTGAATTTTCATAAAATTTTACTTTTTGAGAAGTATTACTCGAGTATTCTCCACGTTCGGCATAAATAAGACCAATATTGCTTAAAGTGTTGGCCAAACCTCTTTTATTCCCAATTTCTTCCTGAATTTTTAAGCTTCTAATTTGATAATCAAGCGATTTTTTATACAACTTCTCTTTCTGTAAGGTGTCAGAAATTAAATGTCCTTGACTTCTAAAAATGATTCCTAAATTGCTTAAAGAAGCTGCAATACCCTGTTGGTCGTTAATTTGTTCTTTTATTTTTAGCCCTCTATTTTGATATTCGATTGCTTTTTTATAAAGTTCATCTTTTTGAACAAGATTAGATTGAGCATCACCTTGATCTTTATATATGTTACCAATATTACCCAATGAAGCTGCGATACCTTTTTGGTCTCCTATTTCTTCTCTTAGTTGTAAACTTCGTGTGTGATAGTCGATAGATTGTGCATAATCTCCTTGAATAAAAAAAGATGCTCCTTGTGTGTTTAGTGCATTTGCCTGATGTTTTTTTAACCCTTTGCTTTTAGCAAAATTGTATTGTAATTGTGCATAATAAAAAGCACTATCTGGATGGGCAAAAAGGTAGCCATCCCAAGCATATTTTTTTATTGCTTCGAGGCGGATTGTATCATGCTGAGTTTTATCATTCCAAACATTCCAAAGTGAATCAGCCATTTTTTGAGGTAAACTAGATTGCCCTTCGACAAGCTTAGGATGACAAAGAATAGTAAAAAACGTTATGTAAAATAGTTTTTTCATTTAGTCATTTTCAAATTGATACATTTTCAAATTAATCTTTATTTCTCAATCGTTTAATGTTACGTTCAATATATGTTTGCGAAGTTAATAAAGCATCTTGTATGCGTTTGGCGTATCGAATGCTGTCTAAAATCTCCTTCTGTTTTTCTTCAACCACTTCTTTTTGCTTTTCT
>CAYJMI010000182.1:0-507 GCA_964371285.1 uncultured Vicingus sp.
CTAGCTGCCTTAACCGTATCGTTTGTTGCATTTTCAAGAACAGAATTACATGTTGTTTCTGGGTTATATTTTATTTGGTTAATTTTTAATAAAAAATGGTTAGCAGCTTTATTAACTGGAACATTTACAATAATAAACGTATTTGTAAGTTTTGCAATGAGTGGGGATATTTTGCACCTTATTAAAGAAACCAAAGCCTATTCAGATTCTATAAAAGGAGCCTATCCACGTCAGGGTTTCGATCATTTCTTTATCATGTCGAGTGTTATTTTTGGGTCGGTTACGGTGTTATTATTTTTTAATTACATAGGAGTTTGTATCCTTAAAAAAATAAAACCCAATTGGATAATTTTAATCCCTACAGTAGTCGTTTTTTTATTAAATTGTTTGTTTAATGCCTTATTTTTGGATTTTGGACCAGGAGGAGGTAGCTTAAGGTATTTGTTAACGATTGCTCCGCTAATTTCAATTTTTTGTTTAATTTCTATTTTTTAATTTGGTTCTTTT
>CAYJMI010000182.1:517-3110 GCA_964371285.1 uncultured Vicingus sp.
AACAATAATAACCATAGGCATTTTCCAAACCTTTGAGCATAACTTTATAAAGTTTACTGAAGTTAAAGATTGGTCGCCACTGTTATTTGCAATTATTGCGTTAGTATTACTAATACTTCCGTTAAAATTAAAACACTATTTAATATCGTTTTCGTTATTAGCATTAATGGTTACGCTTTCTATTGTTGATACTCGAAAAATTCAACCTGAAGAAGAAATTGTGAAGAAAGCTGCCAAGTGGTATGTTGATCAAATTAAGCATTCAAAAAATCCACAAAATAACAACCCAGTTTTGTTCACCGAAGATTCGAGATTAGCCTTAGAACACGCATTATTTTATTTTTATAGCGAAAAAAACAGGGGGAGTTTTAAAAACAAACCTGTTGGGTTGACTATAGAAGCTACTGATACCCTTAAAAAAGGCGATTTAGTTATTTGGGAATCTCATTACGGTTATCGACCAGAACTCCGACCAACGAGTCAAAAATACGAGTATTACGAAAACGACCCTCGTTTCCAAAAAATTCAATATTATCAATCGAGTGATAATAGGTTTACTATTGTTTTCTTTTTAAAAGTTAGTTAGAAACGGGTTGCTAGCCACTAGTTACTAGCAACCAGAAATCAGTAACTAATTTTTTTACCAATTTTTAACAATTATACCCTTGCGTTATTTTGCATTAATCCTATATTTGCCGAATGTTTAAAAAACAGTGGCTATTTCTTCTTCCTTTTTTACTATTTCTTATGGGTTGTAGTAAATATCAGCGTTTGCTAAAAAGCGATGATTATAGTGCTAAATATGATGCTGCTGTGGTGTATTACGATAAAGGAAAATACGAGAGAGCTTTACCTTTATTGGAAGAACTTGTTCCTTTATTTAGAGGTACTGAAAAAGCCGAAAAAATTTACTACTACTATTGCTACACCAACTATCATTTAGATTTTTTATACGAAGCTGCCTATCATTTCAAAAAATTTTCTACCACATTTCCTAACAGTAAACATGCCGAAGAAACCTTGTTTATGAATGGATATTGTAGGTACATGTTATCTCCAAGCCCATCATTAGATCCAACAGATACCTATACTGCATTAAACGAATTACAATTGTTTGCAAATACTTACCCACAGCATCAATTATTGGATTCTACTAACAATTTAATGGATAGGTTAAGAGATAAATTAGAAGTGAAATCGTTTGAAAACTCTAAACAATACTACCAAATTTACGATTATAAGGCTGCAATTGTAGCTTTAAACAATACATTAAGAGATTTTCCTGATACAAAATTTCATGAAGAAATACTGTTATTACTAGTGAAATCGAACTATTATCTTGCTACAAATAGTATAAAAGAAAAAAAATTAGAAAGATTTGACGATACTATCGAAGCTTATCTTAATTTCGTAGATTCTTTTAAAGAAAGTAAACTTTTAAAAGAAGCAGAAAATTTTCATCAAAAAGCGTTAGATCAAAAAACTAAGTTAAACCAAGAAAATTTATAAAAAATGAATTTTAAAAATACAAATGCAGAAGTTTCAACGATAACTAGAAACATGGACGAAATAGAAGCAGTTACTGGTAATGTGTACGAATCTTGTGTTATTATTTCTAAAAGATCAAATCAAATATCTATCGATTTGAAAGAAGAACTTACTGGAAAACTTAATGAATTTGCTTCTAGTACTGATAATTTAGAAGAAATTTTTGAAAATAGAGAGCAAATAGAAATTTCTAGATTTTACGAAAAACTTCCTAAAACGAATGCTATTGCTATGAAAGAGTTTTTAGAAGACAAATTGTTTTTTAGAAAACCAATTCAAGAAAAATAATACCCAACAACTATTTCCATGTTAAAAGGCAAAAACATACTTCTAGGTATTTCTGGAGGAATTGCCTCATATAAAATTGCTACATTAACTCGTTTGTTAAAAAAATCTGGAGCCAACATTAAAGTGGTAATGACTCCAGCAGCAAAGGAATTTATTACCCCATTAACACTTTCTACTTTATCAGAAAACCCTGTTTTTTCGGAATTTGCAAATAGGCAAACTGGCGAATGGAACAGCCATGTAGATTTAGGTTTATGGGCAGATGTTTTTGTTATAGCTCCGGCCACAGCAAATACATTAGCTAAAATGGCAAACGGTATTTGCGATAATTTGCTTTTAGCCACTTACATGTCTGCAAAATGCCCTGTGTTTATTGCTCCAGCAATGGATTTAGACATGTTTAAACATCCTACAACTGCTAAAAATATAAATACTTTAAAAGAGTTTGGTTATACTATTATTGATGCTGTTGAAGGTGAATTAGCAAGTGGTTTGGTAGGTAAAGGCAGAATGGAAGAACCCGAGAGGATTGCCGAAATAATTCATTCTTTTTTTCAAAACAAACAGGTCTTAAAAGGTAAAAAGGTATTAATTACTGCTGGTCCAACGCATGAGCAAATTGACCCTGTTCGGTTTATTGGCAACAACTCATCTGGAAAAATGGGAGTGGAGTTGGCTAAACAAGCACAAAAATTAGGTGCAGAGGTTACGCTGATTATTGGTCCAAATAAACTTGATCTCATTGATGGGATAACTT
>CAYJMI010000183.1:0-3096 GCA_964371285.1 uncultured Vicingus sp.
GCAGCAGCTTCTTGTTCAGCTTTAGCTTTGGCTTCTGCTTCTGCTTTTAATTTTGCTTCTGCTTCTGCTTTTTCGGCATCAGCTTTTTTCTGGATAGCAGTATTAATAAGCGTTAATCTGTCTTGTGGTTCTGGTTTAGCTGGGTCGATACTTATAGCTTTTTGGTAGGCAATTTTGGCAGCATCAAAATCTTTTTTGAAAAAAGCATTATCTCCTTCTTTCATGGCAGCATTGTATTGCTGAATTTTTATTTTTTCTTCGGCTTCAAGTTGTGCTTTTTTGGCTTTAAAATTTTCTAAAGTCTGGGTTAATTTTTGTGCAATTGGAGCAGTATATCCCATGTCCCAATCAATTTCGTTGGTTTGAGCAATATAACTCGCCTTACCAATGGGCTGATTTAAAATTGATGCATCTAATCCTTTTTCTTGTTTAAATAATGTCATTTCTACAAACAAATCGTTCACTTTTGTACGTTTGTCAGGTGGAACTCCTTTGGTATTTACGATAATCTTTTTAGGAATAAATCCAGCTTTTTCGAATAATATAGTTATTTCTTTTTCAAAATCAATATACAGTTCATATTTTCCTTTAACATCAGTTATCACATTAGTTAAATAAGACCCATTGTCGGATGCTTTAATACTAACGCCTTCCATTTTTGCGTCCCCAAAATACTCAGAAACATCTCCAGATATTTGAAGTTTATCATCGTTAGGATTTTGTGTAAATAGCTGATTTCCAAAAATTATAAAGACTAAGAAAAGGAATATTTTATACATATATTGTTAAATAAATTGTTTTTAAATTAATTATAGATTTATCTACTAAATTTTTATCAATTTTAAAGCTGTTAAATTACTATTTTATAGAATGAAAATCAAAAACGTTTTTTCTTCATGTTATTTACCCCCTATAATTTATTTCAAACAATTATTAACAGCTGATGATTGTATTATAGATCTGAATGAATATTTTGTAAAACAAACGTACAGAAACAGATGCACCATTTTGGGTGCAGACGGAAAATTGGATTTAGTTGTTCCTATTCATAAAAGAAATAGTAAACAACTGATGAAAGATGTTCGACTGTCAAACGATGAAAATTGGCAAAAAATTCATTGGAAATCTATTGAAGCTGCATATCGAAGCTCTCCTTATTTTGAATTTTATGAAGATTCTTTCTATCCATTTTACAACAAAAAAAAACATACCTTTTTGACGGATTTTAATTTAGAATTAATGAACACTATTTGCCCATTGTTGAAAATACCAACCAGTATAAATTTGTCTGAACAATACATTGAACCATCGGAAGAAATTATTGATTTTAGAACTAAAATTTCGCCTAAAAATAAAAGCTTGGCTGAAATGAAGCAACCTTCTTATATCCAAGTTTTTAGTGATAAATTGGGTTTCCAAAAACACCTAAGCATTGTTGATTTGTTGTTCAATGAAGGTCCCAATGGGTTAGATTATCTTAAAAGATTACCGTAAACGGTCTGCAGAGCGAATTAAATCCTCGTCTTTTTTTATGAATCGGATAGACAAATAAAGAAAAATTAACGAGAGTATTGGAAATATTGCACCGTATTTTATTCCAATAAGCACATCATTCGGAGCATTTGGTGAAATGGTTTCTTTTGCTACATCAATGTACAAAACGATTGCAGCAATTTGAATAGCAACCATCAAAATATTTAGCTTACAAAGTTTTATTTGCAATTGACGTTTTTTGTATAAAAAAACTGAAACTAAAGCTAACAAAGCCACTAAACCTTGCATAGCTCCAATTCCAATGTTTTTCGAAACAACAGTATTATCCACTGAATTTATGGTGTGATAAGCATTCATCACGAATGAGTTTTCGTAAGAGGTGAAACTTAAGATAGGAGCAATGAATAAAAGCATTCCAACTACAAAAATAAGAGCTAAGAAAACAGATTGAATACGTTGAATCATGGTTTATTAAATTAAAATTATTTATTAATGTCTTGTTTATTTTAATATTGTATTCATGCTACTTCGTGGTGTGTGAGCCATCACAAAAAGGAGGGTTCTTAGTTTGTTTACAAGCACAAAGATACTTGGTTTCTGTTTTTTCAGCAATAAATGGTAATGATTTAAAACCAGTTTCTTTGTGCTTCCCATCACAAAATGGCTGATTATCTGATAATCCACAGGTACACCATGCGTATTTTTTACCTTCTTCTAGGTTAACTGCAATTGGAGAATCTCCTGCTCTTTTTGGTAATTTCATATTTAATTGTTTTAAGGTTTAAAATTAGTTTTAAAGTTGATGAATTACAATGATTTTATTTTAATATTTATGCATCTCGTTATAAGTAACGTAACTCAATTTTACTGGGGTTTCTATTACAAATAACTCAGCATTTGAATCAGATTGAATAATAAGTTGTTTTTCATTTTCAATTTTGATAAAATCGTCTTGTAAAATTTTATTGTCATTGAAGGTTAGATTGCCAGACTTTAGCACATAAATACTGGTGAAGTAGTTTTTTTTTAATTCTAACACATGTTTTCCCGCATTTACCTCTATTTTATCAATAGCAACTCCTTCAGCTTCCATTTTTAAAACACCATCCTTACCAGTATAGTTGGTTGTTTTTAAGTCGTGAACTTGTTTTGAAGTAAACACTTTGTTTTTGTAATCATTATAACTAGCAGGTTGATGCTGAGTTTTGGTAATGTTTGGATCAAACCAGATTTGAAACATTCTGGAGTTTGGTAAAATTTTTTCGGCATGGGTTATACCGTTTCCAGACCTAATTATTTGAACGTCTCCTTTTTGGAGTTTTAACCAACGATTATATTTGTTATCGTAATGTTCAATTTCTCCCTCAATAACAAAAGATAAAATTTCGAACCATTTATGGGGATGTTCATCAATTAACCCACCATTATCGCTCCAGGCATTTGCCCAATAAAAAAGGTTGGAGTAGGGTTTTACCAAACCTCTGTCTTGAGGAAAACCAATGGGTTTGTTTTCTAAAATTGCTCCATTGTTAAACGAACCAAAGGCTTGTTCGTTTTTTGTTATAATTTTAATCGACATCTTATTCGTGTTTTAATCCATCA
>CAYJMI010000184.1:0-465 GCA_964371285.1 uncultured Vicingus sp.
TTGGCAATCCACCAATTAAACCCGAAACAATATTTCCGATACCTTGAGCTTTAAGTTCTCTGTTTGCAGATGTTCTTCTTTTCAGCGAATCTAATTTATCTGTTGCTTCAACGGAAAGAAGGGTTTCTAAACTTGCCACAACAGCAAGTGTTATGGCTACCACATAAACCTGTGGATTTAGTATAGCGGAATAATCAGGGAACCTGAAAAAACTAAAAAATTCTTGAGGAGAATGTGGTATGGGTAATTGAACCAAATGTTTACCCGAAAGTATTAATACAGGTGCAAAATTTAAAAATAAATAGTTTAACAGTATTCCGATTAAAACCACAAATAATGCACCGGGTAAAAACTTAAACAAATTAAACTTTTTCATCCATTTGGTATCAAATACTACCAAAAGACATAGCGATGTTATACTAATAATAACAGCTCCTAAACTGCTGTATTTAATTGCATAATACA
>CAYJMI010000184.1:475-2969 GCA_964371285.1 uncultured Vicingus sp.
GTTTTGTCCATTCAATTGTTTTAAAGAAAAATCGCCCATAGAGTCTTCATCGTAACCCAATGCATGAGGTATTTCTTTTAATATTAAAATAACCCCTATAGCCGTTAACATTCCTTTAATAACCGCAGAGGGAAAGTAATAAGCAATAATTCCAGCTTTTAAATACCCTGCAATTAACTGTAAAACTCCAGCCAAAACTACTGCTAACAAAAAGGCTTCAAAACTTCCTAAAGTTATTATGGCGGTATATACAATAACTACTAAACCCGCAGCAGGGCCAGAAACACCTAGCGATGAGCCACTTAATGTTCCAACAACAATTCCGCCAACTACACCTGAGATTATTCCTGCAAACAGCAAATCTGACCTACCAGTTGAAGCCAAAGCTATACCTAAACACAACGGTAATGCAACTAGAAATACAACTAGTCCTGCGGGTAAATCGTTCTTCAAAGAGGAGAACAATCCATCCTTATTTTTTTTAAACATTTTTTTAATGATTTTGATAAATAATATAATTACTTGACGTGTAAAATATTATTACCAAAGAGGTGGAGGGGTGATTATTTCAACAAAAACAAGTTTTATTTTTTTTATCAAATCACCCATTTTTATCTCATTTCTGTAGGTAAAGAAATTTACTTTAAGGATGTTAAAGATAAAATGATGTTCTTCCTCAGATAAATTTAATGTATTGGAATTTGACTTTTTTTGAGAAGGTAATTCTTCCTCATCATTTAATTCACTATATGTTACTACAACATTATTTAAATTCGAAACCGTATATAAAACTGTACTTAACAAAAGAATGGTGCATAAAAATATCGGCATGAATATGATGTATCTCATATTGCAAAACTAAGTTAATTTTTTCCTGATTTAAAAAATTTAACTTTTATTAACTTTAACTTTCAAAGTTATTCTACTACTAACTTTTTAGCACCTTTAGTTTTGCCGTCTATTTCAATTGCAACGAAATAAATTCCTGAGGATAATTTATTGGTGTTAATTTGTATTTTATTTTTTCCAAAAATCAACTCTTTTTCGGTTACTTTAAATATAGGTTGTCCTAAGGTATTTAATATTTCGACTTTAATTTTTGTAGGTTTTTCGAGTGTTAAAGTTAATGTAGTATAACTATTTGTTGAAGGATTAGGATAAAGCTCCATGCTATTTAACAATTTTATTTCTTCAACAGATACAAATGCCATAGCATATTGTGAAACAACTGTTTTATTGGATTGTATTACACTTCCACCCTGAGAATATGAACCCTCAACAAAAGATAAAATAGGAGCCTTGCTTACACTTGGTTTGTAATAATTTATAATGGTGGCATTAACTGTTATAGGTAGTATGTTAGGAAATGGAAACAACACAACCGTATCTGTAACCGTATTTTCAACTCTTGTTACCCTTAATACTGAATCGAAAGACAAGGTGCTTGAAAAATTCAATGTTCCCCATGCATCAGCTGAAATACTAACGGAACCTACAGCATTTGTACTTACTACGGGTGGAATACTTACCGAAAAAGAACCTTCATAATTATCGGTGTAATTATTACCAAAAGAAAAAGGGAAACGCATTATTGCTTCTGGGTCAACATCATATTTTCCTGTAGTTAATCCAAAACCAGTTATATCTGCAACAAAACCAATATTAGTAACGCTATCAACAGAACTTAAAGTATAAACAAAATTTTGTGGAGTAGCATTAGTATTTTCCGCCATATTAGCCGTAGGGAAATCTCCAGTTGATGGTGTGGACGCTGGATCTACATAATAACCTGTTTGATTTAAACCATATCCTCTCAGTTTTGTATAATCGAAAATTACATCCGAACCAATGGTAGTGTCTAAAACAGAGACAGAATCTGCAATAAAATAAACAACAGAATCGGGATAATTGTATGTAAAATTATTTTGTGTTAATATGGGCTGTGCAATACCAGTTACATACAAAATAACCGAAAGGAAGAATATGGAATATATCTTTTTCATTTTAATAAAATTTATTTTGGGAATGAAATTACTCTTTTTTTATGAATAATAATCTTCTTTTAAAAATTCTTCATAAGGCGTTAAATTAGCCATTACTTGTAATTGCAAATATTTTTTATGAAATTTTTGTTCTGTTGTTTGAGTGTTTAGTTGGTTAATTCTATATCTATCAAAATTTTTTAGTGCTAATCGTTGTTGAGGCGTTAGTTCAATTCCTTTATATTCTAAATCTCTAATATCATTAATACTCTCAACACCATTTATCAATGCTTTGCGAATAGAATTGTTATTTGAAATCTTTTTATCCATGTATGTCGCAAAGTTAACAGTTTTAATCAGTTAACAAATCTTCATTTGTTTAAATTTCAACAATCATTTGTTAATGCTTTTACATAGACGACCATTTAAATAAATAGGTTGTTTTCACTTATAAGTTTACTGAATAATAGTAACATGTCCAATAAGTTCATGTTTTTTCTTGTTGATGTCTT
>CAYJMI010000185.1:0-2870 GCA_964371285.1 uncultured Vicingus sp.
ACCTGATGCTGGACAATGTGCAACAACTACTACGTTAATGATAACAGTAAATCCGAACGTTACACCAACATTTGCAGCAGTAAGTGCAATTTGTAGTGGAGATGCATTATCAGCATTGCCTACCACATCAACTAATGGTATTACAGGAACATGGTCTCCAGCGATAGATAATACAGCGACAACGACTTATAACTTTACGCCTGATGCTGGACAATGTGCAACAACTACTACGTTAATGATAACAGTAAATCCTTCGGATGTTGCAACAATTAGTTATCCTCAGGTGACGTATTGCATAACCGCAGCTGATGCAACCCCAACAATTACCGGGTTAACAGGAGGAACGTTCTCGAGTTCTCCAGCTGGATTAACTATTGATGGCTCAACAGGAATAATTGGAGTATCTTCAAGTACCGACGGAGCTTATACGGTGAGTTATACAACAAATGGAACTTGTCCGATTATTTCGAATGCTACCATTGTAATTGATTTATGTACAGGTGTTGCAGCAGTAGCTAAGAGTGAAATTAAAGTTTACCCAAATCCTTCAAGTGAGTTTTTAACTATTGAAACAGCTAATTTAAGTGTTGATAAAATAAGTTTAATGAATTTATTAGGTGAAAAATTGGTTGAACAAAATACTCATGGATTAGCTAAAACTACAATAAATGTAAATGAATTTTCTTTTGGAATTTATTTACTTCAATTGTACAATGCTGATGGAGAAGTAATTTATACTCAAAAAGTTAGTATTAAATAATAATAACTACCTTAAAAAAAGAGAGGTTACTTGTTTAAGTAACCTCTCTTTTTTATTATAGAAATCTAGTAATACCAATTGTAATTATAAAACAGTCCATCCGTCAGCTGATGGACGCTTTAATTATAAGCTATGCTCATAAAAAAAAGCGAAGCAGATGCTTCGCCTAGCTCTCTTTTTTTGAATAAACTACGCTGAGGTGGGTAGCTTTTCTTTTATTACCAAAAAATGTTTCCTTTTTCATCAATGTTTGTAGTGGTATTAATATTTTTAGTTTTTGCTAATGTAATTTGATTAGGATAATTTAGCTCATAATCGTTATCATAAAAAGATTCCTCTATTTCCATTTCTACTACTCTTTCAAGCTTAAATTCATTCTCAATAACATCTGGAAATAAAGCTATATTGTCAGTTTTATACTTGTTTCCTACACTTGGATAAATAATGCAGTCATATCTCCATTCTGGACTTGCGATTTTTCTTAAGTCAAAAATTCTTTCTGAAAAGAAAGCACTTATTAGATATTCATAATGATGATTAACAGGTTTGCTATATTCTCTTCCCAAAAGTTGAAGATAGAATCTCATATAGTTTTGAAGTAATTCATTATTTTTTAATTTATCTTCAAAAACTCTTGTCGATTTAGCAACACCATCATTAACATCATATGCTTCGTCAATATGTGAAATTGGATATGATATGAATGTATTTTTTGTTGTTTTTGGCTTCCAAATACCAAATGTGATAAGTTTGTTAATAGGTGGTCTTATTTCTTTAAGAGCAGAATCCATGCAGTCGGTTGAGTAAAATATATTGCTATTCGGTGTGTTAGCCCTATTATATTTATTTATCTTTTTTACAAGTTCTAAGTCAGGGTGTTTTAGATATTTGATATTGTGGATTCTTTCGTTTTTGTTGCTGGCAAATTCATTGACTACCAGACGATAAGTATGGAATATGGTTAAAGAATTATTAACTACTGCTTGGTAATTAAATGCATAAAGTATATAATTTTTAAAATTCTCAAAATCAGTTGGTGTAAATGAGGAATACTCAAGTTTCTTAAGTTCTACATTAAGGGTATAGTAGAAATTGGATAATTCAGTAAAAGCCTGTTTTTCTTCTTCAGAAATTTGGATTCCTGATAACAATTTGTATGAAATTTCTTGTTCAGGTGTATATCTGTTCTCAGGATTTTTGTTGTCCCATCTTTTATATATTGGGATTTCAGGCAGGGTTCTAAAATTTAATTGCCAATTAGGTTCAAAATTTGTTTTTCCTTTTATTATAGGTATTCTCATGATTAAATAGTGAGCATTATGAAAATAAAAACTTCTTTATTTTTCTGATTTAAGAGAATATAAAGTGTAAACAATGTCTCTTTATTATGTCGTAGTTATACTTGTTTATATGTATGAAAACAATCATACAATATTTATCAAATGTAACAAAATTACCACAAAAAAAGAGGCTAACCGAACGGTTAGCCTCTTTTGTATATTCTTGTTGTAGATTACTTTGCAGTAACTCTTTTTTTCTCTTTTATACGAGCCGATTTACCGGTTAATTCTCTTAAATAATAAATTCTGGCACGTTTAACATGACCATGTTTAACCACTTCAATTTTATCTAACATTGGAGATGACATCGGGAAAATTCTTTCTACACCTATGTTACCCGACATTTTTCTGATGGTAAATGTTTCGTTAGCTCCCGGGCTTTTTCTTTGTAATACAACACCTTGAAAATGTTGGATTCTTTCTTTAGCTCCTTCCTTAATTTTATAATATACAATAATGGTATCTCCTGCTTTAAATGCTGGAAATTCATTGATTGGTGACAAGTCGTTTTCTACAAATTTTATCGCTTCCATGCTTCTTTAGTATTAAATGATTCCTTTTAAAGGGCTGCAAATTTATACATTAATAATTAGTTATCAAATAAATTTTAGAATATTTATTTTGACTCATGAAAATTTGTCAATTCGAGTCAATTTCAAGATTGCTAATGAGTGAAATTGGTATCGAGACCACGAAGTAGCATCAATACAAAAGTTTAAAATAGACAACTGATTGATAATATAAATTTTCTAAACCAAAAAGTGTGTTCT
>CAYJMI010000186.1:0-2772 GCA_964371285.1 uncultured Vicingus sp.
TTCTTACATAGTGAAAACAGTTTACTTATAGGAACTAAGCCTACTGTAGTAATTATTATTTGATTGCCAGGTAAACATCTCGGATGCTTTCCCTGTATGGATATGGCCAAAGGATCATCGCCAACAGATATACCGTAATAGCTGTGTCCATTCTTGAGGTTTATTTCATAATGCGGAGTTCTCCTGACATATCGAATAAATGCTTTAAAGTAGGGGATCTGATTCAGGATTGATATGGCACTTTCTGAACGGTCCACAATATGGAGTCTTCTGAATGATGTGAGAACGGATTCCTCTTCGGGTTCATTAAGCATGCTTTGGACCATGCGCGGTTCAAGGATGGCAAAAGATTTACCGTGAGAACGGCCACCAAGAACTACGGCATCGTCAGAGTGGATTGCTGGAAGATGGAAATAACGGCACTTGACCTTTTTGCGCTTTCGGGCCTTTTTAATAAAGTGCTCTAAGAAGGCAGCACGATTATGTAATGTAAAATGGAGCGCAAGGGCTCGACTGATTGGAGATCCTTGGACGCTCAATTGGATTCCTTAATGTTCGCCATGCTTATAACTCCCTATAATAAGCGCCCACGCCGCAAGTAGAACCGTCTGCGTGAATACCAGGAATGCTGGCCATGGCCTAAGCGTTCCGGGGTCCCGGCCCCTGTGTTTGGGCACTGGACAATCTCTGCGCCAATGCTTATGTCCAACTATCATCTTGCAATCTTCGCATATACATAACATGTCTTCTAATTTGCCCATTATTCCTCCGCCAGCATCCTCTCTCTGAGTAATCTTTCTTCGTCTATCTTATTAATCCTTCTCGGCCATTTATGCCGTCTCTCCTGAGCTACCATCAAGAGCCCTTCTATTGAAGTTCTGAGAACATGTGCGGCTTCATATAATCTTATACGTCCATCACCTACCAATTTAATAAGCTCAGGGCTCCACGGGACCCAATTAGACTCAGAATCTTTGATTAGGCTCCAGTGGGGAATTCCTCCGGCTGTAATCACCTGACTACAAGAGGGACAACCCCAACTGAATTCACCGATATGGTCCCGGATATAATCTTCAGCCTCTTTCATAGTCTGGGCATGCAGTTGCGCAATATCGTTTGACGTGAGGGCGTTTTTAGTCGCCTCCATAGATTCAATATTGGAGACTATCTGTTTTGTATTATCCCGGATGGCTTTTAAGATTTCCAGATTGGGGTGTAGTCTTAATTCGGAATCCCGGTAGCTCCGTTCGAGCTTGCGGTTAATCTTCATAAGCTGCAGGGTTGAATCCAGGATAGGGCCGTCTGTGTAGCCACAAATATTAACGAATCTCGTCTTCTGTTCCGTGACCCATTCGTTAAGAGCAATTTCGTTATTGCTTCGTTGACTCTGGATAGCAGAAATGTCTCTGGATGTATGTTGTGATCTCGGAGCTTCTTCTTCGGAAGCATCCGGTAATTGCCCTGGGAATGTCGCTCGGTATAGAGCAATGTCCATCTGATGCATGGGGCCTTCTACATGAGCGATCAATCGGGCAAGTCCCGGCTGCTGACTGGCGCATAGAGAACAACGAATATTTGGATTATTTGGGTTTCTCGGCATGGTTTATATTATATTATTTTCTTAATAACTTCCATAAATTCAGTATTCTAATCTCCTCAGACGGCTCCAACATCTTCTCGGGTTTGGCTCCGTGAGGACATTTCAGTCGTTCCGTTGTTCCGTACAGCCTGCATATTATTGGTCTGTCTTCGTAAATTTCGCAACAGCCGGTACGCTGCCCTGTGATATATGGACAGTGAATGGATGTGCCTTTCTTTTTGATTCTTACTTTCTGCCACTCTACTTTCTCAAATATTACAGGACCGCAGCAATCATGACAGCCGGCAATGCAGTACATCTCAGGGATCAGGGATCTTATCTTATGGAGGATGATAGATTTATTTGCCTTCATGGAATTTACGGCCCCGTTTCTATGCTGTGATTTATTGCCCATTCTCCACATGTAGAACATGTAGTCGTTGTCATGTTGTGCAGCATCACCGGAGGCCCATCCCAAATGTGTTCGCAATCGCCCGGAGTTACCGCACAATTACAGCGGCAATATTGATCAGAATTTCTTTCCATGTCTATGTTCCCTCACTTTATTATATACCAATTTGAGCTTAATTGCCCCTTCAAGATCAATTCCCAAGCCTTCTGCCATGTCCAATATCCTGATAATAGTGTCCGCAAGCTCTATAGGAAAACCTTCAGGCTTTATGGGCCCATTAAGTAACTCCGATAAAATTGCTTGGCCTGAACGTACCTCAATCCCTGGACGAACATTCCCGGAATAATAAATGAGCTTTGGATCATGGCCCTGCCGAATTTCCCTTAAGGCTTCAGATAGCTCTTCGTGGCAGAGGGCGATCATCTCCCCTATATTTCGTTTTTCATCCTCTGGCCAGAACCCTTTTTGTATGGCAATTTCATGAACTTCTGCCTGTAAGTCTTTAATATTCATTTCGCCTCCTCCAGACATTGTTTGCAACGCATATGAACACCACCAAGAAATGCTCTATTGAATATCATGCACCAATCACCGAACACATCATCTATATATTCACAGTCGTTACCGCACTTCTCCGGTTCATTGTCGTCTACGATTATTGGCACTGTTACGTGTTTCAGCATCTAATACCTCCTTAATTGCTTGCCATAAATCCGCAATTATTTTCTGCCTAAAACTCTGCCACCTGGTATCCGTGAATATTTTATCCATATGCTTATAT
>CAYJMI010000187.1:0-2742 GCA_964371285.1 uncultured Vicingus sp.
GGATCAGTCTTCCAAAACACACCCCTACCCCTCTCAAGAGGGGAGGCTAACGCTCATAGCCATCTTCGGGCTTCCTTCTTCTAAAACTGTGTGCCGTCGTTTTTAAAAGCACTTATTCCCGTAACATCCATTCCGGTAATTAATAAATGAATGTCGTGAGTACCTTCGTAGGTAACAACTGATTCAAGGTTTGCCATGTGTCGCATTATGGAGTATTCACCAGTTATACCCATAGCTCCATGCATTTGACGAGCTTCTCTAGCTATTTTTAAAGCCATATCAACATTGTTTCTTTTTGCCATCGATATTTGTGCAGAAGTAGCTTTACCTGTATTACGTAAAACACCTAAACGCCAAGTTAAAAACTGAGCTTTAGTAATTTCAGTAATCATTTCCGCCAATTTTTTTTGGGTCAATTGAAAAGAGGCAACTGGGACACCAAACTGAATTCTTTCTTTTGTATATCTTAAAGCAGAATCGTAACAATCCATTGCTGCACCAATAGCACCCCATGCGATACCGTAACGAGCGGAATCTAAGCAACCCAATGGAGCTCCTAAACCTGATTTATTCGGCAACAAGTTTGTTTTAGGAACTTTTACGTTATCAAAAACCAACTCACCAGTAATACTTGCTCTAAGTGACCATTTATCGTGAGTTTCTGGAGTTGTAAAACCTTCCATTCCTCTTTCTACTAATAGCCCGTGAATTCTTCCTGTTTCATCTTTTGCCCATACTACAGCAACATCAGCAATTGGAGCATTGGTAATCCACATTTTGGCACCATTTAGCAAATAGTGGTCGCCCATGTCTTTAAAATTGGTTATCATTCCGCTAGGGTTCGAACCATGGTCGGGCTCGGTTAATCCAAAACAACCCATAAATTCGCCTGTTGCTAATTTTGGCAAATATTTCATTCGTTGTTCTTCGTTACCATATTTCCAGATAGGATACATTACTAATGAACTTTGAACAGAAGATGTAGAACGTAAACCTGAATCGCAACGTTCTAGTTCTTGCATGATTAATCCATAAGAAATTTGGTCAAAACCTGCACCACCATATTCAACAGGAATGTAGGGCCCAAAACCGCCAACTTCAGCTAATCCTGGTATAATTTGTTTTGGAAACTGAGCTTTTTGAGCATATTCTTCAATAATTGGAGAAACTTCCTTTTTTACCCATGCTCTAACGGTATCTCTAATTAATTTATGCTCGTCTGTTAACAATTCATCTAGATTGTAATAATCTGGAGCTTGAAATCTATCTTCTGCCATAATATGTTTTTTAATCCCGAAAGCTTTCGGGGTTTGCAAATGTAAATAATCTCCATTAAGTTTAAAATTTATTGGCTGAATTTGAGTGCTATTTTTATGTGAAGATTTGTTTTTATGTTTTTCGTCATAAAAAATTGTTGTGCGAGTACTTTTTACTCCACACAACAATTTGAACTATTATTTTAAAAACTCTAATTGATAAACATCTCCAAGGTCATCATTGTTACTAAAGTTGACCTCCAAATCTTTTACCAATCCACTTCCTACATCATAAACCCATCCATGAATGGAGAGTTCATGATTATTGTCCCAGGAAGACTGAACAATAGATGTTTTAGCTAAATCACACACTTGTTCAATAACATTTAACTCCACAAAACGATTAAATCGTTTTGTTTCTTCTGTTATTAAATCTAATTCTTGATGATGAAAACGATATACATCTTTTATGTGTCTTATCCAGTTATCAATTATTCCAACGTGTTGATTTCCCATTGCTGCCTTAATACCTCCACAACCGTAATGTCCGCATACAATAATATGTTTTACTTTTAAAACATTTACAGCATAATCTAAAACACTTAGCATACTCATGTCGGTATGAATAACCATGTTTGCAATGTTCCTGTGTACGAAAACTTCACCGGGTTGTGCTCCAATTAATTCATTTGCAGGTACACGACTATCGGAGCAACCTATCCATAACAATGGTGGTTGCTGACCTTTAGCCAGTTTTTTAAAAAAGTTTTCATCTAACGATAGTTTTTGTTTAACCCAATTTCTATTGTTTTCGATAAGTTGTTTGTATAATGATGTTTCCATAATTTTATTTTATTTTTTTTAGAAAGAATTTAATGTGAGGCAACAAGTTCTACCTCTTTAATTCCTTTAGTAATAACTTTAATATTTTTTGATTTAGCATAGTCTTCTTTAAATTCTTGAATGTTTTCCAACACATCATCAGAAATATAAAATGATTTTTCACCGTCTATAATAACTGTTGAATTTTCCGGTAATTCGCTCAAAGTTTTTGCAATACTGGCTTTATTTAAAATAGTAGTTTCTTCGGCTAGGGTCAGTTTGTAAATTTCGTTTCCGTCTTTAACCTCTTTAGTTAAGTTTGCTGCATTTAAGTAGTTTCTTCTTAAAATATAGAAAATAGCTACAAACATACCTATTCCAATACCTCTTAACAAATCTGTGGCAACAATTGCAATAACAGTAGCCATAAAAGCTATAAATTGTAACATTCCTTTTTTATACATTAGCGTAAATACCTGAGGTTTTGCCAGCTTATAACCAACCATTAACAAAATAGCTGCTAAAGATGCTAAAGGTACTAAATTTAAAAAATTTGGAATTATTACTACAGACAATAATAAAATAATACCATGCGTTATTGCTCCTAATTTGGTTTTACCTCCCGACTCAATATTTGCAGTACTTCTTACAATCACTTGTGTAA
>CAYJMI010000188.1:0-2722 GCA_964371285.1 uncultured Vicingus sp.
TTCGGCTACCAGTAATTTTAAAGGGGCATACGAGCACCATAAATTGTACAAAGAAATTAATGATTCTATTTTTAATGATGAAAGCTTTGAAAAAACAGCCAAAATGACGGCTATGTATGAAAGCGAAAAAAAAGAAGCACAAATACAATTGTTAGAAAAAGAAAAAGAAAAACAAACAGCAGTAGCCACTGCCGATAAAAAAAGGTTGTTAGCAGAAGCCGATAAAAACCAAAAAGTGGCAGCAGCCGATAAAAAAACCGCACTTGCCGAAGCCGATAAAAAAACCGCCCAAGCTGATAAAAAAAGAATATTGGCAGAAACCGACAAAAAAAATACATTGTTAGAAGCTGAAAAAAATATGGCTATTTCAGAGGTAGAAAAGAAAAAACAACGCACCATTATTTATGCAGTAATTGGTGGCTTACTGTTGCTGATAGTTTTTTCTGTTTTTATGTTTAACCGTTGGCGTATTACCCAAAAACAAAAACTAATTATCGAAGAAAAAGAAAAAGAAACCCACAAGCAAAAAGAAATTATCGAAGAAAAACACAAAGAAATAACCGATTCCATCAATTATGCCGAACGGATACAACGAAGCTTTTTGGCAACCTCCGAAATGTTAGACCAACATTTAAAAGATTACTTTGTGTTTTTTAGACCAAAAGATGTAGTAAGTGGAGATTTTTACTGGGCTGGAGAATTAAACAATGGTAACTTTGCTTTTTCTGTTGCCGATAGCACTGGTCATGGTGTACCTGGGGCAATTATGAGTATTTTAAACATTTCGAGTTTAGAAAAATCAATAGAAAAAGAAACAGCCCCTGACCAAATTTTAAACAAAACACGTAAAATCATCATTGATAGATTAAGAAACGACGGCAGCCCAGAAGGTGGAAAAGATGGTATGGATTGTAGTTTGTTGGTAATTAACCAAGACCGCACTCAACTTTCTTTTGCTTCAGCAAACAATCCTGTTTTTATTATTCGTCTTGTTCGTCATTCCGTGCTTGACACGGAATCTGATAATGAGGTTACGGCTCAAGCCCGCAATGACGGTTATGAATTGATAGAATTCAAACCCGACAAAATGCCCGTAGGCAAACACGATAATGATAAAGATTCCTTTACTTTACATACAGCATTATTACAAAAAGAAGATGTAATTTATGCGTTAACCGATGGTTTTCCAGACCAATTTGGAGGCGATAAAGGCAAAAAATACATGATAAAAAATTTAAAAGAATTGTTGTCGCAAATTGCACATTTACCCATGCTAGAACAAGAGCAAAAACTAGCCGATGAATTTGATAAATGGAAAGGAAGTAATGAGCAAGTGGATGACGTTTGCATCATAGGCGTTAGAATATGATGTAAAATTTACCTTGAGTTAAACCTGTATTGAACTTGTCGAAATATCGAAGGGTTGATTCGCAATCTCATAAAAAACATAAAAGATAACCTTAGTTAATACTTTAATTTTTATAAATTCGTGGTTTTAATTCTAAAAACAATGAGAAAAATTTCTTTTTTATTTCTTGCTATAACTATATTAGTTAGTCAAACTTTTGCACAAAAAAAATCGGTCCCGATAGCTATCGGGATTGATGATATTTGGACAACTTATTCTTTTTATGCAAAAAGAATCGGTGGAATCAGGTCGTTAAATGATGGTGTTTTTTATACTTCGCTCGAAAGAACCAAAAGTGGTAGTGATTTGGTGAAATATTCCTATAAGGACGAAAAGTATAGAGCTATTATCCTAAAAAATGAAGAGTTAAAATTTGGCGAAAAATCAATTTCGTTGGATGATTATGAATTTAATAATACTGAAACCAAGTTGTTGATAGCTTCTGATGACGAATCAATTTATCGGCATTCAAGTAAATCAGATTATTTTATTTATGATATTAGTACCAAACAAATCAACAAACTTTCGGAAGGTGAAAAGCAAATGTACGCTACGTTTTCGCCCAACAGTACCGAAGTTGCTTTTGTTAAAGAAAATAACCTTTATTACAAAGAATTAAACTCCAACAATGAAATTCAAATCACCACAGATGGCAAAAAAGGAAGTATTATTAATGGTGCTTCCGATTGGGTATATGAAGAAGAATTGGTTTTAGTGAGTGCTTTCGATTGGTCGCCAGATGGAACTAAAATAGCTTACTATAAGTTCGACGAAAGTAAAGTGAAGGAATGGCACATGGAATTATACAATGATTTATATCCTGAGCAAGTAAAATTTAAGTACCCAAAAGCCGGAGAGGAAAACTCGAAAGTGGAGATTTACGTGTATGATTTACAAACAAAAACCAATCAAAAATTAAACCTGCCAATTCCTTACGAATACATTTCAAGAATAAATTGGAGTAACGATTCAAAAAATGTTGCCATTCAAACATTTAATAGGTTACAAAATCATTTGGCAGTACATTTAATTAATGTTGATAATAATCAAGCCCAATTAATTTATGAGGAAAAAGACGAACGTTACGTTGAAATACCTACAACGATATTTTTAGCATCAAAAAACCAATTTATTATAACAAGTGAAAAAAATGGATACAACCATGCTTATTTATATGATATTTCCGGCAAATTAATCAATCAAATTACCAATGGATTGTGGGAAGTAACTGAAATTTATGGTGTTGATGAAAAAACGGGTACGATGTATTATCAATCAACCGAAGAATCGCCAATAACCAGAAATATTTACAGT
>CAYJMI010000189.1:0-2721 GCA_964371285.1 uncultured Vicingus sp.
AATACCTATAATACAACAGGAGTTTACACTGATGTATTAGTTGGTTCAAACGGTTGTGATTCTACTGTAACTACTGATTTAACAGTTGAACAAGCTATAGATGTGACAATTGACAACAGTTTAGCTCCAACCTTATCAGCAAACCAAACCGGAGCAACTTACCAATGGTTAGATTGTGATAATGGTAATGCAATAATTCCATCAGAAACTGCACAAAGCTTTACAGCTACAGCAAACGGAAACTATGCAGTAGAAGTAACTGTTGGAAGTTGTGTTGATACATCCGCTTGTGAAAACATTTCAACCGTTGGAGTTAAAGAAATAGCAAACCATGTGGTTTCAATTTACCCAAACCCTACAAGTGGCTTATTTACGATAAATTTAAATAACCTACAAGGAGAAGTAAACTATACCATAACTACTTTGGAAGGACGAATCGTTAAACAAGCGAACAATATTACAACAAACAATGTTGAAGTGGATTTAAGCAACGAAAGCAAAGGAGTTTACTTGTTAAGAATTAATGAAGGGAATACCAATAAGGTTTACAAAATTGTAAGACAATAAAAATTTTCTTTCAGTATAAACAAAATAGCTCAACCAAAATTGGTTGAGCTATTTTGTTTAAATAAGTTTACTTTTGTTCGTCTAAATAATTTAAAATAAATCATGAAAAAAATACTTTTAATATTCTTATTGCTGTCCAGTTTTATTGTTTTTTCACAGCAAAAAGAGTTAACCTTAAATGATGCCATTTTAACTAAAACTGCTGGCTTAGACCCCAAAACCTTAGAATCGTTACAATGGGTGAGTGGCACAACCAATTACATTTATTTAGAAAATGAAAAGTATATCATTAAAGATGTTGTCGGGAAAACAATACTAGAATTAGGATTGGAAAAGTATACGACAATCTTTCCGGAATTAAAAAAAGTACCAGATATTATTACTATTTCGGCTACAGAAATGGTATTTGAAAACGAAAATCAACTCGTACATTTTGATTATAAAAATGGACAAATTTTGAGTAAAATAGCGATTGATGAAAAAGCTGAAAATAAAGATTACAACAATAACAAAACCGCTTTAGCTTTTACCATCGACAATAATCTTTATATCGCCAATAAAGAAAACAAAAGAGTTGCCGTTACAGCATTTGCCGATAAAAATATCGTTTCCGGACAATCCATTCACCGACAAGAATTTGGAATTTTTAAAGGTACTTTTTGGAGTCCAAATAACACCTATTTAGCATTTTACCAAAAAGACGAAAGCAATGTTACCGATTACCCATTGGTAGATGAAACCACTTATCCTGCATCACTAACTAAAATAAAATATCCAATGGCTGGGCAAGGGAGCGAAAAAGCGAAAATTGGAATTTTTAATACCATCACTCAAAAAACGATTTACTTAAATATCGACACCAAAGACGAGCATTATTTAACAAACTTATCGTGGACACCAGATGAAAAATATGTTTTGGTGGCTGAAGTAAACAGAGGGCAAAATCATTTTTTTTATAATCAATATGATGTAACAACAGGAGAAAAAGTAAACACCATTTTTGAAGAAAAAAATGATAGATGGGTGGAGCCTGAGCACGATGCAGTTTTCTTACCTAAAAACACTACAGACTTTTTATGGATGAGTGAACGTGATGGGTTTATGAATATCTATCAATACAATACTTCTGGTAAATTGATAAAGCAGCTCACCAGTTTTAAATTCGTTGTTCAATCTATTTTAGGATTTGATGAAAAAGGAACCAATGTTTTTATTACCACCACTGGCTCAGATGGTAGAAATTCGTTGGTTTATAAAGTAGATGTAAAAAGTGGGAAATCTGCTAATATTACAGCAACAAACGGAGTGCATAATGCTCAATTAAGTTCTACTGGAAATTATATTATTGATGATTACAGTAGTTTAACTATCCCTAGAAATATTGAAATTGTCAACACTGCAACTGCAAAAGTTACAACTATTTTAAAAGCCGAAAATCCTTTAAAAGAGTATAAATTAGGAACAACAGAATTTGTTACCTTAAAATCGAAAGATGGATTTGATTTGTTTGGGCGAATGATAAAACCTGCCAACTTTGATGCAAACAAAAAATATCCGGTTTTAGTTTATGTATATGGTGGGTCTCATGCTCAATTGGTAACCAACAATTGGTTAGGAGGAGCAAGCATGTGGATGGATTGGTTTGCTACGCAAAAGGACTACATTGTTTTTACCATAGATAATAGAGGTTCAGAAAACAGAGGTTTTGCTTTCGAAAGCATCATCCATCGAAATTTGGGAGAAGCAGCCATGGAAGACCAACTGATTGGAGTAGATTATTTAAAATCATTGACTTATGTTGATGGAAGACGAATTGCAGTTCACGGTTGGAGTTATGGGGGGTTTATGGCTTGTTCATTGATGCTTCGGCATCTGGGAGTTTTTACAACTGCTGTAGCTGGTGGTCCGGTTATCGACTGGAAATATTACGAAGTAATGTATGGCGAACGTTACATGGATACACCGCAAGAAAATCCTGAGGGATATGAAAACTCAAGGGTTCCAAAATACATCGAAAATTTAAATGGTAAACTCTTAATCATTCACGGAAGTGTTGACCCAACAGTAGTGCCACAACACAGCATGACTTTATTGAAAGAAGCTGTGGATAAAAAAGTTCAAATCGACTTTTTTACCTACCCCATGCACCCACAC
>CAYJMI010000190.1:0-2641 GCA_964371285.1 uncultured Vicingus sp.
GTTTAGGTAGAATTCTCTTTTTTTTATCTATTTAGTAATTTTACAAACGGTAACTGAGCTAATTATTTTTTAAATAATCTTGTGTTTCATGGCTTTTTGAACAGCCTCCATTTTGTTATGAACTTGCAGTTTTTTGTAGATATTTTCGATGTGTTTACGAACAGTTGGGGGAGAAATAAACAGATTATCGGCAATGAGCTGATAGTTTAATCCCTTTGCTAATTGTTCTAAAATTTCAGTTTCTCTTTTGGAAAGAGAAATTTCTTCTGCTTGAATTTTATCTTTGGTTAATTTTTCAGGAAAACGAAGCAAGTTTAATGTCTTTAATGCCACAGATGGGGTCATGGCTGCACCACCTTCTAATACTTGCAAAATACCATCATGAAGTTCTTCAGGATTGGTTTCTTTTAACAAATAACCATCTGCACCTGCTTTTATTGAATTTAAAATATTGTCGTCGTCATCAAAGACCGTAAGCATAATTATTTTTATTTGAGGATACCTATTTTTTATGAGACTTGTTGCTTTTATTCCATCCATCTCAGGCATTTGAATATCCATCAAAATCACATCAATGGTGTGATCATCTTCCAACTTTCCAATTAACTCTGCTCCATTTTTGGCTCTATACTTAAATTTATAATCATCAAAAAACGAAAGTTTTTCTTCAATGGATTGAGCTAAAAAATTATTGTCTTCGGCTAGTGCAATTTTTATATTCATCTTTTTTTATACAAATTTAAACTGAAAAAAGCAGTATTCTTATACGGCATTTGTCTTATTTAATAGGAATAATTAACACTATTGTTGTTCCTTTTTCTGGAGCGGAGTTAAATTGAAATTGTGCATGAATAGTAGCTGCTCTGTTTTTCATGTTTTCTAATCCGTTACCTAAATTAACTTCATTTATATTAAAACCTATTCCATCATCTTTTATTATTAACTTAATTACACCATTTATTTCTTTTAAACTAACATTGATATTTGCTGCAGCTGAATACTTTAATGAATTATTAATAGCCTCCTGCACTATTCTGTAAATATTCACCCCTTGTATGGCATTAAAAAGTATATTGTTTTGCACATCAGCCTCAAAGTTAAATGCAATGTTTTCTTTGGCTATTTTAGCAGATTCGATATAATTAAAAAGTCTTGATTTTAAATCATCAAAACTTATTTCATCTTTGTTTAAAGCCCAAATGGTATCTCTAAGTTGTGTAATAGTTGTTCTGCTAAAGTTAGAAATGCCAGTCAGTTTTTCCTTTAATTTTTCATCGGCAGATTTGAATAAATAGCCCATATTATCAACCGAAGAAATAATAAAAGTAAGCTGGGAGCCAATGTTGTCGTGCAAATCTCGTGATATTCTGGTTCGTTCTTCGTGCAATTCGTTTTGCAATCTAATTTTAGCAAGCTCGTCTTTTAAACGATTTTCTTCAATCAATTTTTGTTGTTTAAATTTTTGTTGCTGGTAAACATATCTTCCTAGAATTAAAAGAAAAACCAATACTAGTCCCAAACCTATTAAGGTATAATTTCTTTGTTTTACTCGTAATTGTTCTTTGGTAATAATTACTTCTTGTTCAGCTAATTGTTTTTCTTTTTTTTCCGTTTCAAATTGAACCTCTAGTTTTGCAATGGCTTGATTGGTGTTTTCGTTAAGTAATGAATCTTTAAGGGCTTGCTGAAGCCTTAAAAACTTAACAGTATTGGTGACATCGCCTATTTTTTCATAACAAATTGCCGAAAACTCAGCAGCATACTGACCTACATGAAGGTACTTGTTTTCAATTGCTGAATAGTAACAATCGGTAAACCAGCTTAAAGCTTCTTTGTAATTTTCTTGAGCAAAATAAAAATCACCATAAAGTGCCAAACATTCAACAATACCATAAATATCTTTTCTCTTTTTTCTTATAAAATACGACTCGTCTAAATATTCTTTAGCTTTTTTAAAGTCCTTTTTAATTAAATATGCTCCAGAAAGGTGCCCTAGAGCAAATGGAATTCCAATACTATCGTTTTGATTTCGTTTTAAATCGAGGGCTAAATTGTAATAATAAATTGCACTATCTATATTTCCATCTATTTCTTGTACAATTCCATAATTATCGTAAATTGGATTTAGAGCAATTAAATTGTTTTCTTCTTTAAGTAAATTAATTCCCTTTTGCATGTACAATTTTGCCTTTTCAATATCTCTTTGATACATTGAAAAACCTAAAGCACCATAAGTTCCGCCTGCTTTTGATTTATTACCAATGGATTCATAAATTTTGATGGCTTTAATATTGTAAACTAAACGTTTATCATGCTTACCCAGAAAAGCATAAACAAGTGCCAATTGATTACTAATATCGGCAACATATTCTTGATGATTTAATTTTTTTGCATTAGTTAATGCCGATAAAAATAACTCTTCGGCTTTAGTGGTGTTGGCGATTATTTTATCGTAAGGAATTGCTAAAATTGTTTTTATTTGCTCCTCATTAGATAAATTAACGATGGATTGTTCTACACTATCTATATAATTAGATTGAGAAAATAGTTGACAAGAGATAACAATAAAAAAAAGAAGTATTAATTTTTTCATCTGTAGATATTTATTGTTTTTTTATGTCAGATGGAATACGCCATGTTA
>CAYJMI010000191.1:0-2463 GCA_964371285.1 uncultured Vicingus sp.
AGGGCCTGTTTTAACACAAATATTGCTTTTAAATTAAGCGGCAACAGACCAAAATCATTTAATGTTTTAATTTCAAATTCTTCATTCTCCGTATTGTTCAAAACAGAAATAATCAACTTATTTCTATCTTTAATCAGTTGGTGTGTTTTACTCATAAATTTCTTTCCGGATTGATTCTTGAGCGATTTTATTATATCACTTTCATCATCAGCATTAAATCCATAAGGGTTTAAAAAGTAAAACAAATAGGTTTTTAAAGGTTTTAACTTTAAAAGTTTTGGAATGTCAATTTCAATATTTTCATCCTTGACAGAAAAACATTTTTTTCTATCCTCATTAATTTTTGTTTCAATCAATTGCTCTAATTCAGCAAATTGTTGTGTTTCATTAAAAATAGTTTCGATAAACGAATGGTTAATTTTTTCCAATTCTGGAATAATTTTGTGTCGTATTTTATTTCGAACGTATTTGGTTTCAGCGTTAGATTTATCTTCTCTGAATTTAATTTTATTAGACTCCACAAAATCGTCAATTTCATTTCTGTTAAAGCACAACAGCGGACGAATAATATTTCCATTTTTACTAGAAATACCATGCAAACCACTCAAGCCGGTGCCTTTTGTCAGGTTTATCAATAAAGTTTCAGCCACATCATTTTTATGGTGGGCGGTGGCAATAAATTGATAATTGTTTTTTGTTCTGATTTCTTCAAACCAGTGGTAGCGTAATTCGCGAGCTGCCATTTGGGTAGAAATTTTATTCTCACTTGCAAATTCATGGGTATTAAACGAAACTGTATAAAATGGTACATTTAGTTTTTCAGCTAAATTTTTAACAAATTGTTTGTCTTTGTCGGCTTCTTTTCCCCTTAGTTTAAAATTGCAATGTGCTATTCCAAAATTTAATTTTTCCTGATAAAATAAATGTACCATAACCACCGAATCTCTACCTCCACTAACGGTGAGTAGAATGTTGTCTGTTTTAGCAAACAATTCGTTTTTTTGGTAATATTTTTCAAATTTCTTAATCATAACAACTAATAACCGCAAAGTTCGCAAAGTTTTTTTTGGTTTCAACTTGGGTCTTTTGACTTTCAAAAACACACCCCTACCCCTCTCAAGAGGGGAAACCAACGCTCAATGCCAACTTCTGACTTCGGTCTTCTGACTTCCGACTTCGGACTTTTTATTCATTCGAACTCAACACTTCGTTTATTGCCTTTGCTTTTAACAAACATTCTTCGTATTCTTTTTCGGGTTCTGACAAACTCGTAATTGCTCCTCCAACAAAGTACGATATTTTTTTTGAAGAACTGTTGTATAAAATACTCCGAATCACCACATTAAAATCGAAATCGCCATTGGGTTTAATGTAACCAACAGTTCCAGAGTATAATCCTCGTTTCGAATGTTCGTATTGTTCAATCAATTCCATGGCTCTAATTTTTGGGGCTCCTGTCATCGAACCCATTGGAAATAGTGCATGAATAATGGTTTTAAAATCAACCTCAGGTTTTGCTTCAGCACTTATGGTCGAAATGAGTTGATGAACTTGTGGAAAGGTATAAATTTCACATAATTCTTCCACTTTAACACTATTTCGTGTTGCAATTTTAGATAAATCGTTTCGAACCAAATCAACAATCATAATGTTTTCGCTGCGTTCTTTTGGGTCGTTTTTTAGTTGATGTTTTAGCACCTCATCTTCTTCTAAAGTTGCTCCTCTTTTTATGGTTCCTTTAATTGGTTGAGAAGAAATTTTATTGCCTTGTTTTTTGATAAATCTTTCGGGGGATGCCGACAACAAATAGCTGTGATTATGTTTTACAAAACATGAATATGGAGTTGGCGATTTTTTGTTTAATTTAAAATAAAGTTCAATGGGGTTTATTTCAACTTCGTTAGCATAAAATTCCTGACAATAATTTATTTCATAAATATCGCCTTGTTGTATATGAGATTTTAAATGTTCAACATTATCCAGATAGGTTTGTTTGGTAATTTTTGATTGAGTTTTAATAGCAATATTGGAAGTTGTTATTATTTTCGAATTACCGACATCGTTTAACATTTCTAACACCTTTTTTTCGGTATAAATAGCTTCGTTATACAGCACTTCAATCGTATTTTCAGAGATTTGAAACAATAGTTCGGGTGTAAAAAAAAACTCTTCTTCAAAACCAATGTTATCGGTATGATTTGATGTTAATTTTTCAATATTGTTTTTATAATCGTACGAAATGTAGCCTACTTTCCAGCTGTGCTCTACCACATTTTGGCTATCCGAAATGGCTAAAATGTTCGCATTTTCGTTGTTTGAATGAAAAAAAAACAAACTGTTGGCATCCTTAAAATGATGAATTAAGTTTTGTTGGAAAGCACTTCTACTTTTGATTTCTAGATTGAAGGATTTCACTTTTTATGCATTTATCGCATCTAACTGCTTCGTTACAATCCCTAATCC
>CAYJMI010000192.1:0-2383 GCA_964371285.1 uncultured Vicingus sp.
AAGGTATTGATGGCTTACATCGAGAATATCGTGGACATGTTAATATCTTGAAATAAATAAAATAATTATCAATAAACAAGGGCTGTAAAAACAGCCCTTGTTTATTGATAAGGCAACCATTTATTAAAACAATCGTCTATTGTTAAAATAATTGTTGTTATTATAAAAATTTAACATAATACTGTTAATTAAGTTCATTTTTAAGATTATATCCTTTTTTTCTAGTGTTGTGAGATGAAATCCATAAATTTAGAATTTTCACTCTAAATTAAATTATTATAAAAGTTATGAAGCCATTTTTTTTCTTAATATTTTTTATTGTAGCTATTCGTTGTTTTTCACAATCAGCAATTGAAAAAAATCAAATTTATTCTTCAGAAGGAATTGAAATAAACCTAAAAAAAGTTGATTGTATTAATAAAGCTAAAGGAATAGAAAAACAAATTCTTTATTTTGAAATGATTAATTCTAATAATTACCCAGTTAATATTTCATTTAAAAAAGAACTTTGGTACAATAATGTTTGTGATGCTTGTATTTCAAACTCTTCAGAATATTTTATAAATCAAAATATAGAGTCAACCTCATCAATTCAAGGAGGATGTGCCTCCGAAATCCCATCTCTAAATATTTTTGTTAAAATGTTAAATCTTGACAATGTACGTCAATTAACAAATTATGAATGTAAAGACATCAAAATTGAAAAAGCTAACTAACTACTTCATTTTAGCAGTATTTCTGTTAAGTAATTACAATATAAAAGGGCAATGCACCTTAAACCTATTTGCAACTCCAAACCCTGTTATTTGTGGAGAATGTGTTACCTTAAGTGCTTATGGTAGCATGAATGGTAACGTTGCTTTTCAAGAAGACTTTAACAGTGGCTCCCCAGTAGGGTGGCAGTTTACACAAACCACCACAATAGCCAATAATACGTGTGGGGTGCCATCACCAGATGGTACAGATTTTATGTGGATGGGAGATGCATCTGTAAATCCAAGAAATATGACTACAGTAGGTTTTGATTTAACTTTAGGGGGTACTGTTTGTTTTGAAATGCGTTATTCCATTCAAGCAGATGCCTCTCCATGTGAAGGCCCTGATGAACCAGATGAAGGTGTTTATTTACAATATTCGAACAATGGAGGGGCTACTTGGATAACTATTCAATATTGGGATCCGAACGGTGGTAATGACCCAAGTTTAACAGGTTGGAATCAGTATTGTGCTGCGATTCCTGCAGGTGCTATGACTGCAAATACTATGATACAATGGCATCAAGATGCTGTAAGTGGTGCAGAATATGATCATTGGGGTATTGATAATGTAATTATTACTTTAAATGATCCAAATTCAACAATCACTTGGCTTCACGATGGATATTCTTATCCTATGGGCTCTAGTGGTGGGGATGACCCAACTCAAGTCTGTTTAAGAAACGATAGTACTTTTACAGCTCAAATAACTAATGGGGTAAATACTTGTACTCAAAACATTACTGTAACTGTAGTTAATCCGACCCTTATTGTTATAGCAAATACTGATAGCACTATTTGTACTGGAGAATGTGTTCAGTTAGTAGGTGAAGCAAAAGTAGTAACTAGTCCATCTTCCACTCCAACTTTTGAAAATAATGAGTTTTCTGTTGTAACAGGGGGTAGTGCTGACATGAATATTAATGTTACGGGTTTAAATCAAACAACGTTAACCTCTTCTTCAATAACAGAGGTTTGTTTAACAGGATTTAATTTTTCTGGTTCTCAACTTTGTACAACTTTTGGTGGCTGTAATTGCAATGGAGCACCTATAGCATTTGGAGCTACTTGTTCTTTAAATATCAGTAGTTTTGACGTTATTCTTACCACTCCAAATGGTTGTCAGATTACTCTTGTGCCAAATGGAATTGCCACTGGAACTAATTACACGAATGTGTGTTTTGTACCTTCTGGCGGTGGAAATATTTCGGGAGGAGGTTTCCCAGCTGCTGGAACATGGAATCCAAATGAACCATTCACCGATTTAAATGGTTGTAATGCAAATGGAGTGTGGAATTTAGAAGTTAATGCTCCAGGTGGTTTAGGTTTTGGTATTGGGACTTTACTAGGGTGGTCAATTTCATTTGATGACCCTGAAATTAGTTATCCTGCTGCTTTTACATGGACACCTACTACCAATATGAGTAATTCAACAACATTAACACCAACTGTTTGTCCAGTATCAACACAAATTTATACATTAGAAGCCACCGATATTAATAATTGTGTTATTGCTTCAGACCCTGTTACTATTACGGTCTCACCGTGCGTTAATTGTTCAATCTCAGCCTTGACAGCTACACCCGGAGCATGTCAAGTTGCTACGAATACATATACTGTTAATGGTG
>CAYJMI010000193.1:0-2379 GCA_964371285.1 uncultured Vicingus sp.
AATAAAAACCTCGTCAGGATTATCTTCACCATTAACATTTAAGTGAACTTTTCCGTCGGTTAATTTTGCCAAAGCATTTAATCCCAATTGAAAAATTTCGTCTTTACCATGTGCTATAAATCCATAATCTGGGGCTAAAGGTGCAGTGTCTAATGCCGTAACATATATAGCTTTAGGCTTATCATTTGGATTTGCTATAACATCAAAAGGACGTTGGCGAATCAAAGGCCAAACACCACTTTTTAATAAGTTATCTAAAATTTCTTCTTTTGACAACGAACTTGGGTCGGCTTGTTTGAACGTTTCGAACAAATTCTGACCATCAGCCTTCACTTTTACATCAATAATCTTTCTCTTTTCAGCTCTGTTAATTTCGGCTACTTCACCGCTAATTGGGGAGGTAAACAAAATTTTGTCGTTTTCTTTATCGAAAAAAAGTGGAGTTCCTGCTTTAACCTTATCACCAACTTTAACCAATAATTTTGGTGTTAATGTAGGAAAGTCACTCGGTTTTAAAACTATTTCAGAAATGTTGGCAGGATTTGTGTATAATTTTTCGGCAACACCTTTCAATTTAATGTTTGCTCCTTTACGAATTTTTATTTCTTTTGACATGTGTCAGTTTTTATAAAATCTGTGGTCAAAATTAGAAAATAGATTCACCAAACAAACATTTTTAAAGATTTTTTTTTGCAAATTACTTTTTGAAATATTTCATGCCATTTTAATATTAATTTTACTCATTCTTTACCTGTTTTTACGCTTAAATTCAAACCTATGAGAAACCTTTTTTTTAAGAAAATAACTTTGTTTCTGATTTATATCATGACATTACCGTCTGTCTTTTGTAGTAATTTGATTATTTCAGCTAAAACTGATACTACCGAAGATTATATTGAACCAAATTTTATTAGAAATGATGATTTTACTTACACCGATAAAATAAAATCCGTTTTATTTTACAATACCATCAATGTAATGAGCTATCCTATCCTAAATTTAGGAAGCAACGAAAAATTAAAATTATCGTTTGATGATTTCAGCCTCGAATTAAAATATTACCACTACACCATTATTCATTGCAATGCCAATTGGGAAACTTCCGATTTACTTCCAAAACGTTACCTCGCCAATAATTTTGAAGATGAAATACGGAATTACAAATACTCGCTAAACACCACTTACCAATTTATCAATTATAGTGTTGAATTTCCGAATGAATTTATCAGTCCTTTAATTAGTGGAAATTATATTTTAAAGATTTATGATGGGTACGATAGCGAAAATGTGGTACTCACCAAACGTTTTATGGTGGTGGATAATAAAGTTGAAATAAACACAACCGTTAAAGAGGCTACCAATGTAAACGACCGTTTTTCGAAACAAGAAATAGATTTTACCATCGACCATAAAAACGTACCCATACAAAATCCTTACGAACAAGCAATAGTAGTTTTAATGCAAAATTACCGTTGGGACAATGCCATAACGGGGTTAAAACCAAAATACGTAAATGGTTCGTTGCTCGATTATAATTACGATGAAGAAAACGTTTTTGACGGTTCGAACGAATTTAGAAATTTTGATGTGAAATCTATTAATTTTCAAAGCATTAACATTAAAAAAATACAATATGAAGAACGAGACAAACGGATACACATATATATTATTGATGATGAAAGCAGGTCGTATAAACGATATTTATCCATGCCCGATTTGAATGGAAATTTATTACTTAAAAAAGACGAAAGCATGACTGATTCTGACATTGAAGCCAACTATGTGATGGTTCATTTTGCATTAAAACAATATCCACAATTAACAGATGGTAACGTTTATATTTTTGGGAAATTGACCGATTGGAAGTTCAAAAAAGAATTTAAAATGAACTACGACACCTTAAACAATGCTTATCGGCAAGAAATTTTATTAAAACAGGGATATTACAATTACATCTATGGTGTAGTTAAAGATGGCTCAAAAAATACCGGCGATTTAACGTATTATGAAGGTTCTTTTTTTGAAACCGAAAACGATTATTCCATTTTAGTCTATTACCGAAATCCAATGTTGTTTTACGATGAATTGATTGGGGTAAAAACGTTTAATTCGGTGAAGAGGAATTGAGAGGAGACGGAAGACCGAGGTCCGAAGTGGGAAATACCATTAACTTCTGTCTTCAAAAAACACACCCTTACCCCTCTCAAAAGGGGAAGTCCAAAGCTCATAGCCAACTTCTATCTTCCGTCTTTTGTTTTCGTTCCTCTACGAAAGCCCCTCCTTCGGAGGGGTTGAGGAGGCTTTTCCGTCTTCAAACTTCCAACTTTATAAAAAACCCACTGTGAATAACTGTTTTATTTCAGCGAACCACAACTGTAC
>CAYJMI010000194.1:0-2371 GCA_964371285.1 uncultured Vicingus sp.
GGGAGAATGACCTCCGTTGTGGTTTCCTCCCTTGAGGGAGGGTAGGGTGGGTGATATAACCAAAACTTAATTATTTGCTAACAAGATAATCTTTCTGTTTTTTGAAATCACATCGAACTTATGTTAAATAGGGTAGGAGCCAATAATTACATTTTTTATCAATTAACTAAAATCAACTTAGTTTCTTTGATAATCTCCGCAAGGCTTTGCACCAAATAATCAATTTCGGCAGTGGTATTAAATACCTGAAACGAAAAACGAATGTAACATTTGTCGGCATGTCGCATGACAGGGATTTCAATACGGTATTTTTCAAACAAAAAACGCTGTAGCTTTTCGGGTTCGGTGGTTTTTATTTCGACACTGCACATTTGCCCAAAAAATTCTTTGGTTAACGGAGCCAATGGTTTGGTGTTGAGCAATTCGAACAACTTTGGAGCAACAGCCAACAAGTTGTTTTTACATTGGTCTGAAACTTTTTTCCAATCGTGTTTTTCCATAAACGCTATGGCTTTTGGAACGGTTAAATAAGCCGAAAAATCGCGAGTGCCGTTAAATTGGTGGTAATCGAAAAATTGTGAATTGCTTGGTGTAGCACTTTGGTAACCCCAACTAATAATTAAAGGGTCGAGCATAGCTTGAAATTCGGGTTTAGCGTATAAAAACGAACAGCCTTTTGGTGTCATCATCCATTTGTGGCAAGCTCCGGTATAAAAATCGGCTTGCAGTTGACTCAAATCCAAATCGATGTGTGCAGGAACATGAGCACCATCAACAATGGTGATTAAACCTCTTTTTTTGGCCTCTTCGCAAATTTCTTTTACAGGAAATATCAACGCTGTGCTGCTGGTAATTTGGCTAATAAATACCACTTTGGTTTTGGGCGAATAACCTTTCCAAAACTCCTCTAGAAATGCTTCTTTGCTTGTTAATGGCAAACTAATGGGTTGCTGAATATATTTTGCACCAACAGCTTTGCAATAGTAATTCCAAGTTCTGTCCATTGCTCCGTATTCTAAGTTGGTGCTCAACACCTCATCGCCAGCAGCCAATTTAATGTTTTTGGCTAACAGGTTAATGGCGTGAGTTGGGTTGGGTACAAAAACCAAATCGTTGGCATTGCAGTTGATGTATTTTGCCAATGCCGACAACGAATTTTTAACGTAACCAATACCTTCGTAAGCCACAAACTGTACAGGTTCTTTTTCCAGTAAATATTGCCATTGAATGGAATCGTCGAACACTTCTTTAGGACAAGCTCCGAACGAGCCAAAGTTTAAAAAAGTGATGTTTTCATCGAGCAAAAAGAGGTTTTTCATGAATATTTTATTTTTTGTTTTAAATTAATAGTATAGTGATTAAGAAAAATTTTATAAGTGAAAAAATAAAACCATTTTATTAAAACAACTGATAACCAACAACGAACAACACAATCGTTGCTTTTTTAAAGGTTATTAAAGAACAACAAAAATTCTTCGTTAGAATTAATTTACATCGTTTATCAAACCTTTAATTATTAAATTGGCTGCTGCCGGATTAGTAGCCAGAGGCACGTTATGTACATCACACAAACGCATCAACATTTGTACATCGGGTTCGTGAGGATGTTTTCCGAGTGGGTCGCGAAAGAAAAATACCATCGAAATTTTACCTTCCGAAACCAAACCGCCAATTTGAGCATCACCACCGTAAGGGCCACTTTTGTAGCATTTTACCTTAAACCCTGCTTCCAGAGCATGTTTACCGGTTGTGCCTGTAGCCACCAGATTAAAATTATCCAGGAATTTTTTGTTTTGATTTAAAAAAGCAACCATTTCGGCCTTTTTACCATCGTGTGCAATTATAGCAATACTCTTTTTTACCATGGTATCGAAATTTTATACAAAGGTGGTTAAAAGTTTTGAAACAGCTGCTAAAGTGGTGCTGAAAAGGTTTAAATAGTGTGGTGTTATTTTAAGCTATTTTAACGGGTTAATTTAGTTTTAAGGGCGTTAATAAATTCCGTTTGTTGGTCAATAAAAACATTATGCGAACAATTTTCGAAATAGTAGAGGTTTTGCTCTCCTATTATCCTTTGTAAGTCCAGTACCTGACTGTTGGAATACAACCCGTCGTCTTTACCGTAGAACCCGTAAATGTTAATTTTATTTGAAACTAATTTTTGCAAAACAGGAGTAAGGTTAACGGAGGTATATTTTTCATTGTCCATAAAACCCTGAGGTGCCATGTAGGTCATTTGAGCAGCATATTTGGTTAAAATGGTATCCGTTTTAAACAATGAATACAAGCTTTTTGCTTCAGGGGTAGGGGATTCAGGCGAATAAAACCCGTTTTGCATGGCATGCATAAAACAATACGAACTGTATTGGAT
>CAYJMI010000195.1:0-2333 GCA_964371285.1 uncultured Vicingus sp.
TAACATGGAAGCCGACTCATTAAATGCTTCTATTCTGGGCGAAGATGCTGTTCCAGGAACAGAAGAATTTGATTTGTTTATCAAAGAAGTTCAACGAGAAATGACCGTAAAAGCAGGGCAAAAATGTACTGCCGTTCGTCGGATTATTGTTCCTGAAAAATTGGTTGAGGATGTACAAATTGCTTTAGGCAAACGACTGGCTCAAACCGTAATCGGAAATCCGGAAGTGGAAGGTGTTCGTATGGGTTCATTAGCAGGTTTAGAACAAGTTAAAGAAGTTCGCGAAAAAGTGGAACAATTGGCCAAAACACAAAAAATGGTGTTCGGAAATTTAGATACTTATGAAGTGGTTGGAGCCGATAAAAATAAAGGTGCTTTTATGCCGCCTATTTTGTTTGTAAACGACAACCCTTTTGTTTTTTCCGATTGCCACAACATTGAGGCATTTGGACCAGTTTCTACCATTATGCCTTATAAAAATTTAGACGAAGCCATTGAATTAGCCAAAATGGGTAAAGGCTCATTGGTTTGCTCTATTGTTACCAATGATGATAAAATTGCCAAAGAATTTGTGATGGGTGCTGCTTGCATGCACGGACGAATTTTAATTTTAAATAGAGCTTGTGCTAAAGAAAGTACCGGACACGGTTCTCCTATGCCATTGCTTACTCATGGTGGACCAGGAAGAGCAGGTGGTGGTGAAGAAATGGGTGGAAAACGAGGTATTTTACATTACATGCAACGAACTGCCATACAGGGTTCTCCAACCATGATAACCAAAGTAACCAACCAATATCAATACGGTGCCGAACAAACTGAGTTTGATAAACATGTTTTCCAAAAATATTTTGAGGAAATACAAATTGGAGAGACCGTAATTACCAGAAAACATACGGTTACCGATGCCGACATCGTAAATTTTGCCAATGTTAGTGGCGACCACTTTTATGCTCATGTTGATGCAACTTCGTTGGAAGGAACCATTTTTGACCGTAATGTTGCTCACGGCTACTGGGTATTATCGAAAGCAGCAGGTTTGTTTGTGGATGGAAAAAAAGGTCCTGTTTTATTAAACTATGGTTTAGAAGAATGTAGATTTGTAAAACCTGTTTATCCGGGTATGACTATTGGAGTTCGATTTACTGCTAAAGAAAAAATTTCGCAAGAGAAAAAAGAATTTAACGAAGGTGAAGAAATTCCAAAAGGAATGGATATCAAAAAAGGCATTGTAAAATTCTTGGTAGATGTGTATGACGAAACAGGAGAAACTGTAGCTTTAGCAACTATATTAACGATGGTAAAATTTAAAAATCAAGGTTAAAAACTCAGTTGAAAGTTCATAAAGTAAAAAGTTGAAAGAAAAACATCAACAGAAAATAAACATTTAACTTTATAAACTTTCTAACTTTAAACAATACAAACTATGTTAAATTCACTCACCCCCAACCTAATGGTCAACGATGTTGAAGAAACCATTGAATACTATACTGATATTTTAGGTTTTACTTTGCTAAAAACTGTACCCGAAGTTGGTGTGATAGATTGGGCAATGGTAAAACGAAACAATGTGATGTTGATGTTTCAATCGGCAAAAAGTTTAAAAGACGAATTGCCTAAACTAAAAGCACAAAAACCGGGAGGTGGCTTAACATTTTATATTAAAGTAGATAAAATTACGAAGCTTCATGAAGAGTTAATGGATAATGAAGTAGAAATTATCTCTGATTTAGAAAGCACTTTTTACGATACCATCGAGTTTTCGATAGTTGACATCAACGGATATATTTTAACGTTTTCAGAAGAAAAATAAATCAAGTGATGAGTGTTGAGTGAATTCCCATCACTCAACACTCAACACTCAACACTTTAAAAAAATGACAACAAGAGATCAAGGCACAGTAGAAATTTCAATCAGCGAAAAAGGTATTGCTACCATTGAGTTTTTTCATCCGATGAGCAACTCCTTACCAGGAAAAATTTTAGCCAAATTGGCGAAAACTATTACCGAAGCAGGGAAAAATGATGCAATCAAAGTAATCATATTAAAATCGAAAGGTGAAAAAGCGTTTTGTGCAGGAGCAAGTTTTGATGAGTTGATTTCCATCAATGATTTAGAAACCGGAACTAAGTTTTTCTCAGGTTTTGCCCATGTAATTAATGCTGCTCGCAAATGCCCTAAATTAATTATTGGACGTGTTCAAGGAAAAGCAGTTGGTGGTGGAGTTGGTTTAGCTTGTGCAGTAGATTTTTGTTACGCAACAAAAAATGCAGATATAAAATTAAGCGAATTGGCTGTTGGTATTGGCCCTTTTGTAGTTGGTCCAGCTGTTGAA
>CAYJMI010000196.1:0-2154 GCA_964371285.1 uncultured Vicingus sp.
GTTCGAACTCGTCCACCATTCCCCACCCAACAAGGTTTGTTTAACAAACCTACCATTGTAAACAATGTAGAAACGTTGGCTGCTGTTTACGGCATTTTAAAAAATGGCGGTAATGCTTATGCAAAATTGGGTACTGAAAAATCGAAAGGCACTAAATTAGTTTGTTTAGATAGCTTTTTTAACAATCCTGGAATGTATGAAGTAGAAATGGGAACTCCTCTTGCTAAAGTGGTCAATGAATTAGGTGGTGGTTTCAAGCTTCCTGTTAAAGCCATGCAAATTGGAGGTCCGTTGGGGGGAATTGTACCTGTGGAGAAAATCAACGATTTAAGTATTGACTTTGAATCATTTGCTCAAAATGGATTTTTATTAGGTCACGCTTCCATAATATGTATTCCGACTGATTTTTCGATGATGAAATACATTGAACATTTGTTCGATTTTGCATCCTACGAAAGTTGCGGAAAATGTTTTCCTTGTCGTTTAGGTACAAAACGAGGTCATGAGTTAGCTTCAAAAGCTCTAAATGAAAATTATAAAATAGACCGAACACTTTTTAATGATTTATTAAATACTTTACAGCAAGGCTCTTTGTGTGCTCACGGCGGAGGAATTCCATTGCCGATAAAAAATGTTTTGCAGTATTTTGATAAAGAATTAAAACCATTTTTTAATTAAATAGATTCATGAAAATAGCCTATATAAATAACCAACCCCATCACTACAAAAATGGCGAAACCATTTTAAATTTTGTGAAACGTATTGAAGGACAAAAAGCGATTCCAACGTTATGCGACGCTCCTAATTTAGACCCATTTGGTTCTTGCCGAGTTTGTAGTGTGGATGTTGCTTTAGAAAAAGATGGGAAAACTAAAACTGTTGCTTCATGCCATACACCTGTTATGGAGAACAGTTATATCTATCACGAAACAGAAAACATCCAAAAACTCAGAAAAAACATTATCGAATTGGTATTAACCGACCACCCACTCGATTGTTTAACATGTGAAGTAAACGGAAATTGCGAATTACAAGATGTCGCTGCTCGTGTTGGAATAACAAGTGTTCGTTATCCTGCTGGAGCGAACCATTTGGATAGAGAAAAAGATGCTTCCCATCCATACATGCGTTCAGAACTTTCGAAATGTATCAATTGTTACCGTTGTGTAAGAGCGTGCGACGAAGTTCAAGGCCAATTTGTTTTAATCATGGCTGGACGAGGTTTTGATGCTCATATTACAAAAAGTTTAGACAATTCCTTTATGGATTCTGATTGTGTAAGCTGTGGAGCTTGTGCTCAAGCTTGTCCAACCAATGCTATTTCGGATGTTTTTCAGTCGAAATCTATACAAACCACTAAAAAAACAAGAACCGTTTGTACTTATTGTGGCGTGGGTTGTAATTTAGAAGTATCTACAATAAATGGTAAAATAAAATCCATTCAAGCTCCTTACGATGCTGAAGTAAATGCCGGACATACCTGTTTAAAAGGTCGATATGCTTTTAAGTTTTACGACCATCCCGATCGATTAAAAACACCTATGATTCGTAAAAAAGGTAAACTTGAACCAGTAACATGGGATGAAGTGTATGATTTTATGGCAAATAAATTTAATGCTATAAAAAAAGAGTTCGGCCCTGATGCCATTGCTGGAATTTCTTCGGCTCGAACACCCAATGAAGAAAATTATTTGATGCAAAAATTTATTCGTGCGGTTATTGGAACTAATAATATTGACTGTTGTGCAAGGGTTTGCCACTCTCCTACTGCATTGGGTATGCAAAAATCTTTTGGTACAGGTGCTGCAACTAATTCGGTTAACGATTTAGAATTTACCGATTGTATTTTTATAATTGGGGCAAATCCAACTGATGCCCACCCGGTAACTGGAGCTCGAATTAAACAAAAAATGATGAAAGGGGTTACCAGTATTATAGTTGACCCTCGAAAAATAGAGCTGGCAAAATACGCTACCTATCATTTACAACTTCGCCCCGGAACCAATGTGGCTTTGTTAAACATGATGTTGTTTTATATTATTTCTGAAGGATTAGAGGATAAAAATTTTATTGCTTCTCGTTGTGAAGGTTACGAAGAAATGAAAATAGAAATCCTAAAATTAGACATCAACGAATTAGAAAAAATTACAGGAG
>CAYJMI010000197.1:0-2115 GCA_964371285.1 uncultured Vicingus sp.
GTATAAAGTTGAATGGAAAAGACAAAAAGAAACTGAACACTAAAAATGGAGTGAATAATGCCGAATTCAGCAGCACGTTCAATTATTTTATCAATACCTGGTCGAATGCAAATACTCCCTATCGAACTACTATTAACGACAATAAAGGCAAAGAAGTACGTTTGTTAGAAGATAATCAACCCATTGTAAAAAGGATGGCTGAATATTCAATGGCTAATAAAGAGTTTTTTAAAGTAAGAATTAACGGACAAGAGTTGAATGCTTGGTCAATTAAACCTGTTGATTTCGACTCTACAAAAAAATACCCATTGTTTATGTTTGTCTATGGAGGCGATGGAAATCAAACCGTTATAGATGAATATGATAGTTTTAATGACTTTTGGTATCAACATTTAGCAAGTAAAGGTTATGTTGTTATTTCTGTGGACAATAGAGGTACTGAGGGTAGGGGAGCTGAATTTAGAAAAAGCATTTACAAACAATTAGGTAAATATGAGACCGAAGACCAAATTGAAGTAGCAAAAGATTTTTCAACCCTACCTTACATTGATGGAAGTAGAATTGGCATTTTTGGTTGGAGTTTTGGTGGTTATTTATCCACATCGTGTTTATTAAAAGGTGCTGATGTGTTTAAAACAGCTATAGCCGTTGCACCAGTAACCAATTGGAGGTATTACGACAATATTTACACCGAACGTTACATGCAAACTCCTCAAGAAAATGCTCAGGGTTATGATGATAATTCACCTATTAATCATGTAGAAAAATTAAAAGGTAATTATTTGTTAATTCACGGTATGGCTGACGATAATGTGCATTATCAAAATACTACAGAAATGATTAATGCATTGATAAAAGCAAACAAACAATTTACACAGTTTTCTTATCCAAATAAAAATCATGGAATAAGCGGGGGTAATACCCGATTGCATTTATATAATTTAATGACCAATTTTATTATCAATAATTTATAGGTATTACTTTAAATTATATATATTCGCACCTTATTTTAATTATAAAAATTTAAAAATTAAACTATGTCAGAAGTAAAATTAAGTCACCCAAAAGGATTGTATGTCCTGTTTGTTACAGAAATGTGGGAACGATTCAGTTACTACGGAATGCGAGCAATTTTTGTATTGTTTTTAACAAAAGCATTGTTATACGATAAAGCTTTTGGTAGTGAAATTTATGGAAGTTATACCGGATTAGTTTATTTAACACCTTTAATTGGAGGTTATGTTGCCGATAGGTATTGGGGAAACAGACGATCAATTGTTTTTGGTGGAATATTAATGGCAATAGGTCAATTCTTTATGTTTATGAGTGGCTCTTTTTTCGAAGAATTGGAATTAGCAAGAGCGTTAATGATGGTTGGATTAACTTCATTAATCATCGGAAATGGTTTTTTTAAACCAAATATTTCAACCATGGTTGGACAGTTGTATCCAGAAGGCGACAAGAGAATTGACTCTGCTTTTACCATTTTTTACATGGGTATTAACTTAGGAGCATTTTTTGCACCACTTGTTTGTGGGTTTTTAGGTGATACTGGTAATCCTGCCGATTTTAAATGGGGATTTTTAGCAGCAGGAGTAGGAATGATTTGTAGTTTAATTTTATTCCTAAGTTTAAAAGATAAATACATTGTAACTCCTGAAGGAAAAGCAATTGGAGCAAAACCAACCAAAAAAGATGAATTTGCTGATATAAGCACTAAATCTAAATTTTCAACAACTCAAATAATGATGTGGATTGGTATCGAAATTGGTTTGTTTTCGTTGTTTTATTATTTTGACCAAGGCGTGATAGGTGCATTTATTTTTTCATTATCTATTGCTGCTCCAGGATTTATATTGTCCGATAAAAATTTAACAAAGCTTGAAAGAGAACGGATTTGGGTAATTTACATTGTAGCTTTCTTTGTTATTTTCTTTTGGGCAGCATTTGAACAAGCAGGAGCTTCGTTAACTTTTTTCGCTGAAGAGCAAACCAATAGAAATTTGTTTGGTTCTGAAATTCCAGCAAGTTATTTCCAATCTATTAATGCTGTTGCCATTGTAATTTTTGCAGGTATTTTTGTGGCTCTATGGACTTATTTGGGTAAAAAAGGAA
>CAYJMI010000198.1:0-2107 GCA_964371285.1 uncultured Vicingus sp.
GAATAATAACCTTCGCCACACCCAGCATCTAATGCTACAAATGGCTTGTTGTTAAAAGCAAAATCATCTTGAAGAATTATTTTTAAACTATCTATCAAGGGTTCATAAAAACCCAACTCTAAAAAACTTCTTCTGGCTGATATCATCATTTCATTATCACCGGGTGATTTTGAATTTTTTTGGTGGACGGGCAGTAGGTTTAAATAACCTTCCTTTGAAAGATCAAAACTATGGTTTAACTCACAGGTGTAACTACTGCTACCATTATCAGTAATACGATTTTGACAAAAAGGGCAAATTAGTGGCTTCTGCGGCATGGATGATATAAAAAAAACAAAAATAGTATCTTTTTACTTAGGGATAACTCTTGTACTATAGTAACTCCATTTCGATAAAAAAAGCTAACTCAATTGTTAAGTACTAATTTATATTCATTCTATTTAAAAAGTGGTATATTTTCTTTTAAATTACATTAACTTTAAAGCGATTAAATAACTAAAAAAAGAAGCTATTATGAAATCCTTTAACTTATCACTTCTATTAGTATTAATTTCCTTGATATTGTATTCTTTCATTTGGTCAATTGATTTACCCAAAGATTGGATTAAGGCTGGGAACAAACCAGACAACTATAACATGGGATTAGATAAATCGGTGTTTAAAAGCGGCGAAAAAAGTGTATTTATTGAATCTAATACAAGTAAGATAGAAGGTTTCGGAACAATTATGCAGACTTGTGATGCCCAAAATTATTTAGGTAAAAAAATAAAGATGACTGGATACCTTAAAACTGAAAATGTGAGTGGTTGGTCTGGAATATGGCTTAGGATAGACCCAAAGCAAGGTAAAAACCCATTAGGCTTTGATAATATGCAAGATAGATCATTAAAAGGAACAACCGATTGGACAAAATGCGAAATTGTGTTGGATGTTCCTAATTCCAGTGCAACACTAAATTATGGTGCATTAGTATCGGGGACAGGAAAAATATGGTTTGATCATGTTTCTATAGAAATTATTGGAGAAAGCTCTGCCGATGCAACAAGAAAAAAGTTACTTACTGAACCTTCAAATATAGATTTTGAAGAATTAGGGTTTGATGAAATTCAAGGAGAAAAAATTGATTGGAAAAATCTGGAGTGGTTCCATGCTGATGACTTTAAGTTCGAAAGCGACAAAATTAATATGGATGTTGTTGATGCTGATTTTATTGAGATTAAATCAGCATCTGGCATTAGTGGTATTTATGTGAGAGGAAATGGTACGGTTGAAATTTTAAAAGAAAAATTTTCAGATAAAATTGATGGCTGTATTATTAGATTTAATCCTGCTGATATGAATAAATTCATTACCATTAAAAATAAAGAAAAACTTGCTGATGTAAAATTTAAATCAATGTCAGAGGCAATACTAGAAAATTCTTTTAAACATTGCTACCACAATAAAATGAATGCATTTATACCTGCTGAAAATGATTTTGCTTTAAATTTATTTACGAAAAACTCGGGAGAAATATTGGCTTCCTATTCTAAAGATAAAAATATCATTTTCAATTTTACAGAAAAAAAGGAAATGTTTAAGTAAAGATAGATTTGCACCAAATAGCATTCTTATTTACTTTTTTTATCTTTTTTTTCTAACTATTTTTTCTGTTGTTTCAATTGCTGCTTCTCAGCATATTCCCTTTTTATCTTTTCTTCTCTGGTTTCCTTTTGTTTATCAAAAGACGCTTGGTTTTTTAACATGTTGTAGGATATGAAATAAGGACCGCCACTCCCAACTCCTGTGCCAATCCCTACGGGACCAAATCCAATACCAACACTCATACCTCCACTCTTTTTTGGTTCGTCTGTTTCTAGTTTTAGTGTTTTTTGTTCGTTTAATTTTACATCACCTAAAACTTCTCCTTTTTTTCCTAGTATAGTAACCATATCCAGTTCAGATTTAAAGTACCATGTTCCAGTAACTGTTTTCTCACCTATTTTAGCGGTAATCCCTTTCCCTTCTTTAAAAATATTCACTACTTCTCCACCTTTTGTAATTAGTATTACATAATAACTTCTAAAACCATCTTCTCGCCCTTCTTCAGCTTGAGAGAATGCTGTAG
>CAYJMI010000199.1:0-2047 GCA_964371285.1 uncultured Vicingus sp.
TCCAAAACCTTTTTATTATCTACAAAATCAGTTACTTCTAATTTAAAGGAGTGATTTTCTGTTCTAAGGCTGTTAAAAATGTAAATAATTTTGCAGTTTTGCTATCAAAATCCATCAATATTATTTCTCCAATGGTTCTTTATGGTATGTTATGACATCGCCTAAACACCTGATATAGATTAAATTATTCATGGATATCTATTAGTAATTTTATTTACAATAGTATTTGTAGTAGTTATTAATGTCAATATGTTATCTAATTTTATTGTAATGTCACCAATAAGTTGAGATTTCGCCTAAACTAAAATTTATTTTGAGTGTATTTCGGTAATTTCGCACCTCGAAACCTCGAAATGTAATCAAATGATATCTATAGGTGAAAAATTATTAATTGGCAAAGTCTTTATGCTGGTACTACTGCTTGTTATAGTAATAAGAAGTATAGTAGTTATTAATAATCTTTCAAAAACAGCTCACAAAATGGAGGTGGAGTACATAGAAGTTAACACTGTTCAAGAATTGAGAATTTCTTTCCAACAAATACTATTATCGGTTCAAAATTTTTTAATTCATAGACATCAATCAGAAATTAAAAATTTTGAATATTATCTTGGTAAATCAAAAAAGCAGATGAAAGAATCTGAAATAGCGATTACAAATAATCATAATAAAAAACGCTTGATTAGTTTTGAGAAGGACATTGTTATAGTAGAAACATTATCTAGGAAACTGTTTCAGTTGGATAACACTAATGATACTGTGGCAACTAAAGTGTTATTAGAACAAATAAATTCAATATCAAAATCGGCTGTTAATGAAATAAATGAGATTTTGATGGAGTCTAAACATGAAATGAATAATTACATAGAAAGTAATCGAAAAACAAATATTAATGGGAAAAACTCTATTCTATTTATTGGGATTATAACAGCTATTTTTTTGATAATTGGTGGATTTTTCTTTTTAAGGGGAATTATGAAGCCAATAAATCAATTGATTGAAACAACACAAAAAATTTCCTCTGGTAATTTGGTTACTAATGTAACTGGTGATACTAAAGATGAAATTGGCAATCTTATCTCTTCTTTTAATAACATGATTGGAATTTTGGACAGGACAACTGTTTCACGTGATTATTTTAACAATATTCTTAGTAGAATGGATGATTCTTTGATTATTACTGATTTAGATTCTAAAATAGCCGTGGTAAATCAAGCAACAATTAATCTATTGGGCTACTCTGAGGAAGAAATTATAGGGCAGCATTTTGGAGTATTATTTGGTGAACATATTGATAAAAAGGATTTTATGAAAAATACCATAATAAATGATTTGAAAAAACACCAACATTTACATAATATTTTCAACTCCTATTATTCAAAAGCAGGACATAAAATTCCAGTATTGTTTTCGGGTTCTTCAATGTTGGATGAAAATGGTCGTACCAAAGGAATGATATTGATTGCTAACCACCATCATGTTGAGAACAATTTCGGAGAAAGTGCAAATCAAATAAACGATGAAAAAGATGCTGATTATTACAATATTAAAACTCTTGGTGAAATACCCTTAACAAAACGTGAAAGGGAAATAATGAAGTTAATTGCTGAAGAACAAAGCAATCAAGAAATTGCAGAAAAATTATTTATAAGTGTAAGGACAGTAGAAACACACCGGAAAAACATTATGCAAAAATTGCATGTTAAAAGTGTTATTGCTTTAGTAAAATATGCTACTCTAAATGGAATAATTTAATATTAGCTTAAAAGAACCCCCCTTCATTATTGCCTGTTTGATGCCTCCGTATTTCATGGTATTTAATTGATTTTTTGAATTTACAAGTAATACTTGGTATTGTACAGCCATTCATGTACAATTACCTTTGGGGTATTATTATAAAACAATTAACAATTAAAAAATAATCTAAAACCTTAAAGTATGAAAAATTTAAAATTATTATCCATTCTTTTAGTCTCAGGAGGTCTTTTTCTTACCTCTTGTGCCAAAGATGGCGAAGTAGGTCCTGCCGGGGCAAACGGAATTAATG
>CAYJMI010000200.1:0-1864 GCA_964371285.1 uncultured Vicingus sp.
AGTTGAAGATGTTCCAGTAACTCTCATACTTACTCCAATAGAATCAAACATTACTAAAGCAATAATTACAAGTACGGCAACGGCTACAAGAACTGTAACTGCTCCTACTGCTTGGTTAAGCTGAATTCCTTTTTTACTTTTTTTCATATATTTCCTCCTTTCATTATCTCAAATTTTGAGTATTAATTGCAGTTTTTTTTCAGGTCGGAATCTGCAAATCCTCCTTAATTACCTGTTGAGTTCGAGAGTTACAGGCTACTCCCATGCAAGACTACTAAGAGTTTTTAAGCTCCTCTCTTACCGCCGAATACGAATGAAGCTACAAGAACTCCAATAACTATTCCTAGGAAGATTATAGTTCCGACAAGGCCTACTAAAGCAGGATATGTCCCGAATTGAGTAATCATTGTAGCTGTGGCGTTGTCAGCAGCAGTTCCAGCAGTAAAGCTAGTACCTAAGGCTGAAAACAAGTATATGGCTATGATAACCAATACTGCAACAAGAACAAGTGTTAAGACTGCACCGAATGCTTGTCCTAACTGAATTCCTTTCTTTCCTTTCAATTCAATTTTCATTTTTTATAACCTCCTTTCACAGTATGAAACATAAAATAATTACATTTAATCAGTATATATCTACTAATATCTAAAAACTAAATTTCTATAAATGTTTTTAAACTTCATTAAGTTTTATTAAGTATGCAGAAACAAAAGGAAAATAAAAGAGAACAATTTATTATACAAATTGGTCCATTAATGAAAAGAGTTTTGGATGAGCAAATAGAATCAGTTAAAGAAGTTACTTATGATTCTGTCAAAGCTAGTTATTTTGAAGCTGGTGAGATTGTTGCAAAAAAAGTATTAGGAATAGCTTAAATGCCTGGGGCGTTGTCAAGTTTGTACCAAATTATTCCAATTCCAACTAAAAGAAAACTAAAGTACATATATTGACTATTTAACATTCCGACTAATGAAAGAATAATTGCTAAAATTGAAGTAACAAAGCTTGAGAAAATAAATGCTCTTGATGCTTGTCTTCCTTCACTTATACTTCCAATTAAAGCTACAAAGAAAATAACTCCTAACATTACAGGCATAAAAACACCTCCAACTCCTTCATTAATAAATTTGAATCCAGTATATAAATTACTGAAATCTAAGTTTGTGGTATTGTATGGAACTGGGATGTTAATTCGCTACCTCCAAAAGCTTATCTGAATCTGTTTGAGAATTATTCCATCTATCAAAGTTCTTTATATGTTGTATTTTATGACAAGTTTTACATAAAGTATTAACTAATAATGGTTTATCATATCTCCAATGATGATTTTCTAAGTTTTGTGTATCTTTACATATTTCACCTTTTTCTTCTTTATTTAATTTTTGATATGCCATTTGTCTAGCTTTTACTTCTACCTTTCTATTTGTTCTTTCTTTTAAACATTTTATCTTAATCTTCTCTGGATTTTTCTTTATCCATACTTGATATGTCTTTTTTACTTTTTCTTTATTCTTATTATACCATTTTTTACAAACTTCTAAATGTAATTTATATTTTTCAGGATTATTTTTATAATATTCTTTAAAGTAAATATTATTTCTCTTCTTTATTTCTTCTTTTGTTTTTACCATCTTAAATTTTTCCACGACTTACTGAACTAAGCCAAATGAATATTAAATATGCTGTGAGCATCGCTATTATTGCACTAAAGAATAATAGGATTGTTGATTGATCTAAAAAGCTAAAATCTCCTGCTATATGTGATGCCATGCCTGTATAAATAGCAATTCCATCCCAAACCATTACTATTACTGTAAATACTGAATTAAAAGCAACATTAAAAGCACCTATTAAATCTAGTCCT
>CAYJMI010000201.1:0-1659 GCA_964371285.1 uncultured Vicingus sp.
AATGCTGTCTAAAATCTCCTTCTGTTTTTCTTCAACCACTTCTTTTTGCTTTTCTACCAATTGTTTTTGTTGTTCTACTTCTGTTTTTTGTGTTTCGATAATACGTTTTTGCTGTTGAGTTACTTTTAAACGGTTGTAAACAAAACCAGCAAAAATAAGCACCAAAACTAACCCACCTATCAGCCCATATTGCTGAAAACGTTTGGCTTTTATTTCGGCTTGTTGTTGGGCAATTTCGGCATCTTTTATTTCTTTTTCTTTAACATTGGCTATGCTATCGGTAGCTGCTTTTTTCTCGTATTCGTATTTGGCTCGTTGTTGCACACTTGCTTTGTAGTTTTCTTCACTTTGTATGCTGTCTCGCATTTGTATTTCTTCTTGGTAGTAGTGGTAGGCCAACTTAAAATTACCTTGTTGTTCATAAACCCTTTTTAATCCACTTGCAGCATCTTCAATATTTTTAGGGTAGCCCAATTCTTTACTAAGTTGATACGCTTTTTCGTAATATTTTTTTGATGTTTCAACTTGGTGTTGTGTTAAATAAATTTTTCCTATGTTGGACAAAGACACTGTTATTCCTTGTTTATTTCCAATTTCTTCCCATAGTTGCAGGCTTTTATTGTAGTACGTTAATGCATTGTAGTTGTCACCCTGATTATTATAAATACTTCCTATGTTATTTAGCGACCCGGCTATTCCTTGTTTATCTCCAATTTCCTCTTGTATCTTAATACTTTTGTTATAATATTCCAATGACTTTGGGATGTCGCCCTTATTATCGTAAATTAATCCAATATTGTTAAAAGCATTTGCTATTCCTTTTTTATCTCCAATTTCTTCTTTTATTTTAAGGCTTTTATTCAAATACTCCAATGCCTTTGAGAGGTCGCCCTGATTTTGGTATATTAATCCTATATTGTTCAGCGATTTAGCTATTGTTTGTTTATCTCCAATCTCTTCCAGTATTTTTAGACTTTTGTGGTAATATCCCAACGACTTTGGGATGTCGCCTTGATGATAGTAAATTGTTCCAATGTTGTTTAGCAAAGTTGCTATTCCGTGTTTGTCTTCAATTTCTTCTTGTAGTTGTAGGCTTTTGTTGTAATATTCCAATGATTTTAGAGCGTTACCCTGCTTATCGTAAATATATCCGATGTTGTTTAAGGCATTGGCTAACGAATTTTTTAAGTGTTTGCTAACCAATTTTGTGTGATGAATTTCTACTATTTTATTTATCAATTCGTATTGAAAGAACTGATATCTATACCAACTTTCATCCATCATGTTTTCACAAATCCCACCCAATGCATTTATTTTAGTAGTATCGTCTTTTGCTTTGTGGTAAAGCGTTAAACAGCTATCAATAAGTTGGCGGTCGTCTTTACTTAAACTGGCTAAATTTAGACTATCAATTAAATAAAACTTTTTAGGTGCATATTTTTGAGTAAAAACCTTTGTCTGTCCTTCACTTCGACTAAGCTCAGCGTAAACTAGCTCAGGATGACAAAGGGTAAAAAGAACGAATATGTAAAATAGTTTTTTCAATTCTTACTTCGTGGATTTTAATCGGTTTATATTTCGTTCAATATAACTTTGAGAAGTCAATAAAGCATCTTGTATGCGTTTGGCGTATCGAATCGAGTCTAAAATCTCCTACTG
>CAYJMI010000202.1:0-1632 GCA_964371285.1 uncultured Vicingus sp.
TGATGTTAGGTGGATTTGCTTTTGGTGCTGTATTTATGGCAACAGACCCTGTTACAGCTTCGCAAACTAGTACAGGTAAAATTATCTACGGATTATTTATTGGAATGATAGCAATATTGATACGAGTTGCCAATCCAGCATACCCAGAAGGCGTTATGTTAGCAATACTTTTGGGGAACGTGTTTGCACCATTAATTGACAACATCGTAGTTTCTTCAAACATTAAGAAAAGATTAAAACGACTAAAAACAGCATAATTATGGCATTTGATAGAGATAGTAACATATATACGATAGCTTTTGCTACCATAATGGTGGTGATAGTTGGAGGTTTATTAGCTTTTGTTTCAATGAGTTTGAGTACACCTCAAAAGGCTAATGTTTCAAATGAAAAAATGCAAAATATATTGCAAGCTATAGGCATTCCAGAAACGGATGGGATTGTAAGAGATAACGCTGGAAAAGTTTTTAACGATTTCGTTAAAAGAAGAATAACTATTAACTATAAAGGGGAAATTTTAAGTGATAAACTTTCAACAGATGCTATCGACTCAAAAGATAAACTCGATGCATTTAATATTGATCTTCGTAAAGAATATTCAAAATTTGTTAAACCTATTATGAATAAATACAAAGGCGATAAAGATAAAATTAAAGAAGAATTAAGTAGGTCTGCTGATATTCATTTTCCCATATTTATTTGTGAAAGTAATGGTAAAACATATTATGTACTTTCAGCTAGTGGAAAAGGATTGTGGGATGATGTTTGGGGTTATATTGGATTAAATTCAGATTTTACTTCAGTGAATGGTGTTGTATTTGATCACAAAGGTGAAACTCCGGGTTTAGGCTCTAAAATAACTGAAGAATGGTTTCAAGACCAATTTGTTGGTAAGAAAATTTCTGACGGTAGTCAATTTGTACCTATCAAAGTATTAAAACCAGGTAAGGAGTTGGATGATTTCCAAGTTGATGGAATAAGTGGTGCTACCTTTACAGGAGTTGGTGTTGACGAAATGCTAACAAGAAGTGTTGAAGTTTATTATAACTTTTTTAAAAGTAATACTGAATTTTCAGGCAATCAATCAAAAGAAGAGGTGATCATTGAAGCTACAGAAAGTGATTCAACACTTGTCAGTGTAAATGATTCTATAAAATAAAAATCGTAATCCCGTACTTGATATGGGAGTAAATAAAATAATTATGAGCGAAGAAAAAAAAGAGTCGTTGTTCTCCAAAAAGAATAAACAACTTATTTCGGGCCCGATAAATAAAACAAACCCAGTAACTATTCAAGTGCTTGGTATATGTTCTGCTTTAGCGGTAACAGTGCAAATGGATAATGCATTGGTTATGGGAATTGCAGTACTGGCTGTAACTGCTATTGGAAATGTTATTATTTCGGCACTAAGAAATTTAATTCCAAACCGAATTAGAATTATTGTACAACTGGTTGTAGCGGCAGCATTAGTAATTTGTGTAGATCAAATTCTTAAAGCTTATGTTTATGATGTGAGTAAACAACTTTCGGTATTTGTAGGTTTAATTATTACCAACTGTATTTTAATGGGTAGATTCGAGGCTTTTGCTTTAGGAAATAAACCTTGGCCTTCATTTCTTGATGGTGTTGGTA
>CAYJMI010000203.1:0-1627 GCA_964371285.1 uncultured Vicingus sp.
CATCATATCGACCCAGTTAATAAAGGAGAAGTAATTTGGGTATTACGTGCATTGGATGTTTTAACCATTGGTAAATTGTTTAAAGAAGGTAAATACGATGCATCAAGAACCATTGCTTTTGTAGGTTCTAAAGTAAAATCTCCAAAATATGTAAGAACAGTATTAGGAGCAAATATTTCTGATATCGTAAATGGTAATATAGAAGATGGCGGCAGGTTTATTAGTGGAAATCCATTAACTGGAACTCAAATTGAAGCAAACGGACATTTAAGTTACTACGATTATCAGTTAACGGTTATTCCAGAAGGTGGAAACAACCAATTTTTTGGCTGGATTATGCCAGGTCTTGATAAATTTAGTTTGTCAAGAACTTTCTGTTCGTGGTTAACTCCTGATAAAGAATACGATTTGAATACCAACAAAAATGGTGAAGAACGAGCATTTGTGATGACAGGCGAATATGAAAAAGTTTTCCCAATGGATATTTTGCCAGTTTATCTAGTTAAAGCCATGATTACTGAAGATATTGATAACATGGAAAAATTGGGTATTTATGAAGTTGCTCCAGAAGATTTTGCTCTTTGTGAATATGGATGTACTTCAAAAATTGAAACACAAAAAATTGTAAGGGAAGCGTTGAATCTCGTTAAGAAAGAATGTAGTTAATAAAATAATTAGAAATTAGAAATTTCAAATGTCTAATCTCAAATCAAAAAAAATAATGGAAGCATTAGAAAAATTCATGCAAAAAATCAAGCCGAAAGCTGACGGAAAATTTCCTTTAGCTCATGCGGTTTGGGATGGAACTTACACCTTTTTGTTTGTTCCGGGTCATACCAACCACAATGGTACACATATCAAAGACGGTATTGATTTGAAACGAACCATGATTATGGTGGTGTTGGCTCTTGTACCAGCTCTTTTGTTTGGTATTTACAATGTTGGTCATCAGCATTTTTTAGCTACTGGTCAAGTTGTTTTAGGAGATCATGTTTGTAACCTGTTTTGGGGTAAATTCATTTTTGGAGCAATTAAAGTTTTACCTTTAGTTATTGTATCTTATGCTGTTGGTTTAGGGGTTGAATTTATCTTTGCTGCCATCAACAAACATGCAATTCAAGAAGGATTTTTAGTTTCAGGGATGTTAATTCCTTTAATTATGCCAGTTGATGTTCCGTTGTGGATGGTTGCGGTTGCTACCATTTTTGCCGTAGTAATTGGTAAAGAAGTATTTGGAGGAACAGGAATGAATGTGTTAAACGTTGCTTTGGTTACCAGAGCATTTTTATTTTTTGCGTATCCAACCAAAATGTCGGGCGACCAAGTTTGGGTAAGTTTAGGCGATTGTAAAGCTGTTGATGGCTTTTCTGGAGCTACACCCTTAGGAAATGCTGTTCAAGGAGGAGTTGATGCCATTCCTAGTTTAATGGATTCTATTATCGGGTTTATACCAGGTTCTATTGGTGAAACTTCTGTTATTGCTATTGGTATAGGAGCTTTAATATTGGTTATTACTGGTATTGGAAGTTTAAGAATAATGCTCTCGATGTTTGCTGGTGGACTTTTAATGGGCTTAATCTTTAACGCTGTTGGAGGAACTCCTTATCTTGAAGTACCTGCCATACAT
>CAYJMI010000204.1:0-1607 GCA_964371285.1 uncultured Vicingus sp.
TAAACGGAGTTGGTGCTCCTTATACCATGAGCGATGTATCAAAAATTACTTTTGGTGCAGATTTATCAACTGATATCAACGAAGAACTTTTAAATTCTTCTGTAGTTGCTTATCCAAATCCAACTTCCGGTGTTATTACACTGAATATTACTGATAATGCTCAGGAAACTGTAGTTAACATTTACAATGTTAATGGTTCACTGGTTTCATCTACTACCTACAATGGTAATGTAGTAAATGAAAAAATTGATTTATCATCATTCGACAATGGAATTTACATGATGATAATTAACAGTAACAACAATGTAATAACCAAAAAAATAGTAAAAAATTAATTGATTAAAAACTAATTTAAAAAACATAAATTATGAAAACCATGAAAACAATTTTAGCAATTTTCTTATTAGCTGTAACAGCTAATATCGGATTAGCACAAAAAAACATAATTCTTCACCAAAACAATGGTAAAGATTACAAAACAACAACTATGGCTGTTGATAGCATGACTTTTGGAGATTTTGCTACTCCTGGAACATTAGCTTTTGATATGTATAATGATACTTCACTGGTTTATGAAGCTCACTCTAAAGTAAAATGGGCTGCAACTTACAAAGGTAATTATATTGGTATTGCAGGTGGATTTGATTATGCTGACCTAGATTTATTATTTGACGAAGCAAACCCTGCAAACATAAAATTTGATGGTAAAGTTCAACTTTCTAAAACTAATACTTTTGAACCTGGTAGAGAAGGTCCTGGACACTGTGTTATTTCCTCACTTGGTGTTGCTACCACCCAAATCGCTGACGATATTACTTACCGTGAAAATGTAGCTCAACCTACTGGTTGGGATACCATTGTTACTGCTCAATACACTATTGATGATTCTACAGATTGGGCTACTTTAGTTGCTGCACCTGGAAGTGTTTCTCGTTACGGTGATGGTTACGTTGCTCAAGCTGATTTCACTTTCCGAGGTGTTACTACAACAATTCCTGTATATTTTACTTACTTATACACAAGAGGAACTGCTGTAAAATGGTACTATTGTTTTGAAGGAACCTTCCAATTTCAAGCTGGTGCTACAGCTTCTGACCCATACTACTGTGGTAGTAACATCAAAAGTATGGTTACAGTTACTTTAGATTTCCAAATTACTGATATTTAATAGTGTTTTAGTAGAGTTAATTTTAATTACAACCCCCTGTAAGAAATTCTTACAGGGGGTTTTTTTTAAACAAGAAGGTACCGTTTTATTATACTATTTCTATCCAATATAAAATGACGATAAACATGTTTTTTTTTGTCAATCCACATTTTTGTTTGTGATGTTATTCATATTTTTTTTTGTCTCTTCGCATCTCCAAAGCTAATGCTACTCATTGTTTATTTTGTGCATTCACAATATTCCCAGTGATTATTATCATTTCACCAAAATAACATGCCTCATACATTTGTAGAGTAATTATAAGTATGAAAAAAAATGAAAATTATTAACCCTAAAAATTATCTATGAAATAAAAAGGAAAAGAAAATTAACTATTAACAATCAAAAAAATCTAATTATTAATAAAAAAATAAAGTTATGAAAAAAACAATCTTTCTTT
>CAYJMI010000205.1:0-1556 GCA_964371285.1 uncultured Vicingus sp.
GAAACATTGTGTTTCTGGGTTTTTTATTCATCTAACTATTGATTTTTATTTTTTATCGTCAGTTACTTCTTCAAAATCAACATCAGTTACTTCGTCACTTCCTTTTGAAGAATCCTCTGCTCCTCCACTTGCTTGTTCTCCAGCTTTTTCTTGAGCACTATACATTTCTTGGGAAGCGGCTTGGAAAACCGTGTTTAATTTTTCAATACCAGCTTTCATACCATCTAAATCTTTTGATTCGTGAGCTTTTCTAAGTTCAGCTAATGCATCTTCAATAGGTTGTTTTTTGTCGGCTGGAATTTTATCTCCGTATTCTTTCAACTGTTTTTCGGTTTGGAAAATTAAACCATCAGCTTGATTAATCGTATCAGCGTTTTCTCTAGCCAATTTATCAGCATCTGCATTTTCTTCCGCTTCACGTTTCATTTTAGCAATTTCCGCTTCACTTAAACCTGATGAAGCCTCAATTCTTATACTTTGTAGTTTTCCTGTTGCTTTATCTTTAGCAGAAATTTGCATAATTCCATTGGCATCAATATCAAAAGTTACTTCAATTTGAGGTACACCTCTAGGTGCTGGTGGAATATCAGTTAACTGAAATCTACCTAACGATTTATTGTCTTTTGCCATAGAGCGTTCTCCTTGCAATACATGAATATCAACTGCTGGTTGGTTATCAGATGCGGTAGAAAAAGTTTCTGATTTTTTGGTTGGAATGGTTGTGTTTGCTTCAATTAATTTAGTTAAAACTCCACCCATGGTTTCAATACCTAATGAAAGAGGTGTTACATCTAATAATAATACGTCTTTTACTTCACCAGTTAACACTCCACCTTGAATAGCTGCACCAATTGCAACAACTTCATCAGGATTTACACCTTTGCTTGGCTCTTTTCCGAAGAATTTTTTTACTGCATCTTGAATGGCAGGTATTCTTGTAGAACCACCTACTAAAATTACTTCGTTAATGTCTGCAATAGTATAACCTGCATTTTTTAAAGCTGTTTTACAAGGAGCTATGGTTCTTTTAATTAAATCGTCAGCTAATTTTTCGAATTGAGCTCTGTTTAAAGTTCTAACTAAGTGTTTTGGTCCACTAGCAGTTACCGTAACATAAGGCAAATTAATTTCTGTTTGATTGGTACTCGACAATTCAATTTTAGCTTTTTCAGCAGCTTCTTTTAATCGTTGAAGAGCCATAGCATCTAATCTTAAATCAACATTTTCGTCTTTTTTAAATTCGTCAGCTAACCAATCAATAATTACTTGGTCAAAGTCATCACCACCTAAGTGTGTATCGCCGTCAGTTGATTTTACCTCAAAAACTCCGTCGCCTAATTCAAGAACAGATACATCATGAGTTCCACCACCACAATCAAATACAATAATTTTTAAGTCTTGATTTTTTTTATCCATACCGTAAGCTAAAGCAGCCGCAGTAGGTTCGTTGATGATTCTTTTTACAGTTAACCCGGCAATTTCACCGGCTTCTTTGGTAGCCTGACGTTGAGCATCGTTAAAATATGCAGGGACTGTAATTACAGCTTCATTAACAG
>CAYJMI010000206.1:0-1538 GCA_964371285.1 uncultured Vicingus sp.
TGAGCGAAGGCTTCCCCCTCTTGAGAGGGGTAGGGGTGTGTTTTGGAAGTTGGAAAATATCCAAAAATAAAAGCCCGAATACGACGACCGAAGAGTACTGATTAAATCGAAGCAAAAAAATCGTTGCCTTTATCATCACAAATAATAAAAGCGGGAAAATTAACCACTTCAATTTTACGAATAGCTTCCATTCCCAATTCAGGAAAATCAACTATTTCAATTGATTTAATGTTTTGTTTAGCCAATATTGCAGCAGGACCGCCAATTGAACCCAAATAAAAACCTCCGTATTTTTTGCAAGCATTTGTTACTGATAAAGAACGATTACCTTTTGCCAACATAATCATGGAGCCACCATGAGATTGAAACTCATCCACGTAAGAATCCATTCTTCCCGCAGTTGTCGGGCCAAAACTTCCTGAAGGCATACCTTCTGGAGTTTTTGCAGGACCTGCATAATAAACCGGATGATTTTTGAAATACTCAGGCATTGGTTTACCACTGTCAATAATTTCTTTAATTTTTGCATGAGCTGCATCTCTAGCCACAATTAAAGTACCGTTTAAACTTAATCTGGTTTTTATCGGATATTGGCTAAGTTTTTTCAATTGTTCAGCCATGGGTTGATTCAAATCTATTTCAACTGCTGGTTCTAAATGAGGTGCTTTTGATGGAACAAATTTTCCTGGATTGGTTTCTAATTGTTCTAAAAAAATACCTTTTTCGGTTATTTTACCTTTAATGTTTCTATCGGCAGAACAACTAACGCCAATACCAACAGGACAAGAAGCTGCGTGTCGTGGCAAACGAATTACTTTTACATCGTGAGTAAAATATTTTCCGCCAAACTGAGCTCCAATTAAACTGTCTTGACAAATTTTATGAATTTTTGCTTCCCATTCTAAATCGCGAAAAGCCTGACCGCCAATATTACCTTCGGTAGGCAATTCATCATAATAACCAGCCGAAGCTAATTTAACCGCTTTAAGGTTGGCTTCGGCAGATGTTCCGCCAATTACAAAAGCCAAGTGATAAGGTGGACAGGCTGCTGTTCCTAAATCACGAATTTTAGCTGAAACAAACTCTGTTAAACTTTTTTCGTTAAGCACTGCTTTTGTTTGTTGGTATAAATAGGTTTTGTTTGCTGAACCTCCACCTTTCGCCATAAATAGAAATTTATAGGTATTTCCAGGAACTGAGTAAATATCAATTTGTGCAGGTAAATTGTTGCCAGAATTTTTCTCGTCAAACATAGTAATTGGAACCACCTGCGAATAACGTAGATTTTTATCTTGGTAGGTTTGAAAAATTCCTTTAGATAACCATTCTGCATCATCCACTCCCGTATAAACATCTTCGCCTTTTTTAGCCATCACAATTGCTGTGCCTGTATCTTGACAAGACGGCAACTGACCTTCGGCTGCTACTTGTGCATTTACTAATAAAGTATAAGCCACAAACCTGTCATTATCAGTTGCTTCCGGGTCGTCTAATATTTTGTCTACTTTTTCGAGGTGAGTAGTACGTAACAAAAAAGA